>CAZSIG010000647.1:0-2670 GCA_964606195.1 uncultured Anaerolineales bacterium | reverse complement strand
TGATCTATATCCAACTCAACTGAACCAGTCCCATTCTGGCAGTTCAAGTTAAAATAGTTTAGACACAATATTACACACTCGCTCAAGAAATTCGCTGTCCTCCGGTGTGAATGGCGCGGTAGTGTGAGAATCTATATCTAGTTCCGCGACGAAAGCATCACCTTTGAAAATCGGCACGACTATCTCCGACTTCACCTTTAGACTGCACGCGAGATAGTTCGTCTCTTTCGAAACATCTTGCACGATGAAAGTCTCCTGGCTATTTGCGACCTGCCCACAGATGCCCGCGCCGAAGGGAATATTGGTATGTTCCGTCGGCTCGCCCGCAAATGCACCCAAACTAAACTCACGAGTTTCGGCGTCTGCGATGTAGAACCCTACCCAATCGTAATACGCGACGCGGTCGGACAGTAGTTCGCAGACAGTTTGTAACTTTTCATCTCTGGCAGTTTTACCATCAACGATATCCTTCACCTTATCGGTTAGATACTTGAATAACACCGCTTTATCCTGCTTGAGTTCATCCCACGCCTGCAAGGCGCGGCGCAGGTGTGGAATCGTAATTGAGCCGCCCACTATCAAGCCTATTGAGAGAGCTTCCTCAATCTCCGCGTCGGTTATCCCCTCTTCGTAGCAGCGAATGATGTGATATTTGATACAATCGTCGCATCTGAGCACGAGCGACGCAACTAATCCCAATAATTCTTTCATCCTTTTGGGCAGCGCGCCCGCTTGATATGCTTGAGTATCCAGATTAAAGAATCGCTTGATGCCGAGGTTCGCGTATTCCATCACAATTTCGTTAAGTTGTTCTCGTTCTTCTTGGAATTGTGAAATTTCTCCTTTACTCATGTTGGTACTCCTTGTCTATTTTGGTTTATAAGCAGTGGTTAAGGTGCGACGTATTTGGAAAGTGCATCGCACCTTGACTACTCAATCATTTCAGTTGATACTGCGATACCACTTTAGTCATCTGCTGAGCCAAAGTATTCAGATCCTGCGCCGCGCGTTCTGTCTGTTGTACACTACTGACCATCTGCTGCATCGCGTTGTCAAGTTGCTCCATCGCGACCGTCACCTGAGTCACTCCTTCCACCTGCTGCCTCGAACTGGCGAGCTGATACTCCGCGTTTCGCGCCGCGGTGTCTACCTCTTTCCCCAACTCGTTGATTACCTCTCCGCTCTGTAAAGCCAATTCGCTTCCGAGCGTCACCGTTTCCCCCGCGTTTTCTACAACTGTTATCAATCCCTTAATTGCCCCTTGAATATCGCGCAACACTCTCCGCACTTTCGTCGTCGCTATTTGGGACCTTTCCGCCAGAGAGCGTACCTCCTGCGCCACGATCTCAAACCCTTTTCCACTTTCCCCCGCTCGCGCCGCCTCGATCGCGGCATTCAGCGCTAACATATCGCTCTGCGTCGCGATCTGATCCACTGTACTGATGATTTCACTAATTTGCTGCGTCTTGGTGCTTAGAACTACAACCATCTCCGCGATATCCTTTACTCGATCCTGTACGCCCGCCATGCCTTGCACCATCTCATCTACCATACGTAAACCGCGCTGGGACATGTCCTGTGCCTGCGTCGCGGCGCTTGCGGTGCCATGTGCTCGCTCGGATAGTTGTTCTGCGATCGTCTTTATTTGCGTCGCGGTGCTTACAGTTCGCGCGATCGAGGTTGCCTGCCTTTCTGTGCTGGCAGTTTGTTGAACTGTTACCGCGTGTATCTCACCCGCCGCTGCGCTGATGTTTTGCGAAGCCTTGACCGTCTGCGTAGCCAGCTCGCGCAAGCCAGTCACCATATCGTTCAAGTGTTGCCCCAAAACTCCCAAATTCGCGGCAGAGCCTAAGGATACACCTTCTCGCAGATCACCCTGCGCCACTCGCTGCGCGAAAGTGCTGTATTCCATGACGGTTTTCTCCAGTTCCTCTCGCGCTCGACGATCTATCGCTGCCATGCGTGAGATATCGCGCGTACGCGCCGCGACCTGTTCTTCCAAAGTATCTTTGCGTTCCTTCAACTCGTTCGCATAGACGCGCGATTGCTTGAGAGCCTGCTGAAACTGTACGGTGAACAGCCTCAACAGAAGTATAAATGAAACGAACGCGATGCTGGCGGTCATCGAGCGGGGTATCACCTCCACCATTGGAACGGGCGCGGGAGCCAGGTGACCCGCGGCGCGTGCTCCTCCGATAGCTACATATGTTCCAAGACTGAATACCAGCGCGCTCCACTGCACTCGACTGCCCTGAAGCATAGTGATCAATAACACCACTACCGCGTAAAAGAGGGTCGTAGTCGCGCCCATTCCCGATAGGTATTGCCCATATATCGCAGTCAGAAAAAACACTAAGGGGGGAATATAGCTGCTCACACGCCAGTGTCCGCGGTGTGCTAACCATAACCCCCCGCTGATGAATAATCCCGCGATGGTGATTATTACCGGATAGCGAATGGGAAGCACGCCCGCGCCGTAAATGATAAAGAACAATGGAACGAAGCAACCCGCGATTGTGCTCAAAATAACGAGGATGACTTTAGTCATATACTCGCGCCGCGTCTCCTCCTCCCCAACAGAGTTAGTCTTGGTCAGCCTATGCCACAAAGATCGTAATTTTTTCATTTAGGACTTACGCAAACCGCGCTGGAATTTACCGCCGAGAACGC
>CAZSIG010000646.1:0-2679 GCA_964606195.1 uncultured Anaerolineales bacterium | reverse complement strand
CCGCGTTGGAAGATGAAAAACTGCGTGAGGAACTGGATGGCTATCGTGAATACGCGGCGCGCACACGCTATCGACTGGTACCCGGTTTGTGGTAAATTAAATGGCAACTGAAATCGCGGGAGGTGAAATATGAACGTGAAAACAAATGTGAAACAGGTAAACGAGAAAACTGACATGAACCGCGCCATAGCCCAACGTTTTATGCAAGTCTGCATCGGCGCGGCAATACAAGCGGCGATTCTATTCGGCTTCTCCGGGCGCGCCGATTGGGGTATGGCATGGCTGTACATTGGCGTCTACGTGGGCAGCATCATAGTCAACGCGCTGGTGCTCACTCGCAGACACCCGGAGCTAATCGCGGAGCGCGCGCAAGTCAAAGAGGGCACGAAGGGCTGGGACAGAATCCTCTCGCTCACCGAATCGGCAATTGCGCCCCTGACCGCGCTAGTCGTGATTGGCTTGGATAAACGCTTCGGCTGGACGCCCTCTTTGGGAATAACGGTACAACTCGCCGCGCTGGCGATAACCATGTCGGGCTATGCCATCTGGGGCTGGGCGATGGCAGCGAACAAATTCTTCTCCGGTACGGTGCGTATTCAAACAGAACGCGGGCACGCCGTCGCTACCGCGGGACCTTACCAATATGTGCGCCATCCCGGTTACACAGGAATGTTAATCTTCACCCTCGCTACCCCCATCGCGCTCGGCTCGCTCTGGGCGCTCGTCCCCGCCGCGCTGACGGTCGTTGTGATATTCATTCGCACCGCGCTGGAGGACGTGACGCTACGTGAGGAGTTGGACGGCTACCGTGCATACGCGGCGCGCACGCGCTATCGGTTGATACCGGGGATTTGGTAGTTTATAGCTTTAGTGATGTTGAATATGGAGGAATGACAAAATGAAAACTAATACGACTGTTAAACAAAAGAGTGTAGAATATGTTATCGACGCGGGATTGAGAATGAAGATAGTGGTAAAAATTGGTATATTCACCCTGATTTTAGCCGCGATACTGCTCGGCTTAGCCGGACGCCTGAACTGGCTAACCGCGTGGCTTTACCTTGTCGGCTACGCGATTGTCTTGATTATCGGCGGCTTCGTCATTCCCCTTGAGCAAGACTTGCTGGACGAACGGACACAGATCAAGGAAAATGTAAAATCTTGGGACAAGCCGTTAGCAATTGTGCTCAGCATCTTAACGCCTTTCGGATTGCTGATTGTAGCTGGTTTAGACACGCGCTTCGGAGGCTCGCCCGATTTTCCGTTATGGCTTGAAGTCGGCGCGGTGATAATCGCCATGCTGGGCTACCTGATATCAATATGGGCAGCCGCCTCTAACAAATTCTTCGCCCGCTTCGTGCGAATTCAAAAGGAGCGCGGTCACACCGTCATCACGTCGGGGCCATACCAATACGTCCGCCATCCGGGTTATTTGGGCACAGGCATATTCGACATCGCCACCGCGCTAGCCCTCGGCTCGCTCTGGGCGCTCCTTCTGGCGGTAGTCTTGGTACTGCTCACGGTTATTCGCACCGCGTTGGAGGACAAGACGCTGCACGAGGAGTTGGACGGCTACCGCGCATACGCGGCGCGCACGCGCTATCGGTTGATACCGGGAATTTGGTAACGGCGTTGGGGAATAGCACCGCGTACAACAGGGCGCAATCCCCATTGTGCCAATTCAGTTACGGAGTTAGGGCTTTCTCAAAGTACAACCGCGTGATCAAAACCTCCCGCAGGTTTGATTTTCCTGACCAAGTGTATGGTTCTTCAGATATAACCGTGCTGGAGTAAGGCTCTGGTGTCCCAACCTGCGGGAGGTTTGATGACTTTGAGAAAGCCCTAGTTACGGAGTACGGAAAGGAAGAACGAAAATGAGTAACGATAAATCTGATACGGAAGCAGTTTGGTATTTCGATTTTCAATCGAAGCTAGGGTTCACGAAACACTTGGGCGGCGCGGCAGCCACGCGAGAACTAGCGGAGCTATGTCACTTCGGCGCGGGCAAGCGTATCCTGAACGTCGGGAGCGGCGCGGGCGTCTCCGCCTGCTACATCGCGAAAAACTATGACTGCCGCGTGGTCGGCGTGGATGTTTTGGATAAAATGGTCGAACAGGCGATAAAGCGCGCGGTGCGATTGCGCCTGATAGACAAACTAGAGTTCAGAGTCGCGGATGCGCAAGACCTCCCCTTCGACGACAACACCTTCGACGCGGTCATCTCCGAATCGGTGAACACCTTCCTCGAAGATAAACAGAAAGGACTGCGCGAGTACATTCGCGTCACCAAGCCGGGCGGATACGTCGGTTTCAACGAAGCGGTCTGGCTGCGTCTGCCCCCCGCCGACACGGGCGAAAGTTTCGCGGAGCTTGCCGGGCAAGAAGTGCTTGCGCCCGAATTTTGGGAATCGTTGATAAAAAACGCGGGGTTGCAGGAGGTAGTGATAAACCTGCACGAAATCGACATGCGCAGCGAAGCGGTCAATCAAATAAAACTGATCGGCATCAAAGAATATCTGGGAGTGCTGGGGAACTTTCTCAAGCTGATATTCAATGACCCAACTTCCAGACAGTTCATCAAAGCAGCCATGTCTACCCCCAAAGAACTCATCGGCTATATAGGCTACGGCATATACGCGGGGCAAAAGCCCGCGTAGGGGCACAGCGTGCTGCGCCCGT
>CAZSIG010000645.1:0-2683 GCA_964606195.1 uncultured Anaerolineales bacterium | reverse complement strand
AAGAGGGGCGCGGCACTTACACAGTACCGCGCCCCTCTTGTTTTCAGTGATTGGCACATGATTTGAGCAATCCCGATTTTAACACTGTTTCAATTCTTCTTCTGTCACCGGCTCATCCTTCATTCGCGTCGCGATCTCCTTGATTCTCTCGCCGCTGATGACCTCTTTCTCCAGCAACACGCGCGCCACCTCTTGCAGCGCCGCCGCGTTCTCGCGCAAGACGTTCTTCGCGCATTCCTGTGCTTCCTCCACAATACGGCGCATCTCCGCGTCGATTGCCGCCGCGGCTTCGGGGCTTGTGCCTTGTTGTAACCCGCCCGTAGCACCCAAATAACCCATTCCCGCTTCCGTCGCGTAGCGCACTGGACCCAACTTCTCGCTCATGCCGAACTCCGTCACCATGCGTCGCGCTATCGCGGTGGCGCGCTCTAAATCGTTAGCCGCGCCGGTCGACGGCTCGCCGCAGACGAGTAGCTCCGCGGCGCGCCCGCCCAGCATCACCGCGAGGCGGTCTTTTAGTTCCGCTTCGCCCATCAAGTAGCGATCTTCTTCGGGCATCTGCATCGTGTAGCCCAACGCGCCTTTGGATGTTGGGATAATCGAAACTTTATGTACGGGGTCGGTGTTGGGTAAAAGACTAGCCACCAGCGCGTGCCCGCCTTCATGATACGCTACCTTGCGCCGCTCATCCTCTTGCAACTTATGCGTCTTGCGCTGCAAGCCCGCCACGACGCGGTCAATCGCCCGCTCGAAATCCTCCATCTCAACGCTCTCGCCGCCGCGCCGCACCGCTAATAGCGCCGCCTCGTTGACGATGTTCGCCAAATCCGCGCCGGAGAAGCCGGAGGTGATTTGCGCCACGCGTCGCAGGTCTGCGGGGTCAGCCAGCTTTACCTCTTTGGAGTGTATGCGCAAAATCTCCGCGCGCCCCTCTTGGCTTGGCAAATCCACCTGTATCTGGCGGTCGAAACGTCCGGGGCGCAGCAGCGCGGGGTCGAGGATTTCGGGGCGATTCGTTGCCGCCATGATAATGACGCCTTGATTACCCTCGAAGCCATCCATCTGCGATAGCAGTTGGTTGAGCGTCTGTTCGCGCTCATCGTTCGAGCCGATGCTCCCCACCGTCGAACGGCGCTGCCCAATCGCGTCGATCTCGTCGATGAACACGATGCAAGGGGCGCGTTTTTTCGCCTGCTCGAACAGATCGCGCACGCGCGCCGCACCGACGCCGACGAACATCTCCACGAAATCGGAGCCGCTGAGGGAGAAAAAGGGCACTTCTGCCTCGCCCGCCGTCGCTTTTGCCAGCAGGGTTTTTCCGGTGCCCGGGGGACCAACCAATAACACGCCCTTCGGAATCTTCGCGCCTAGCTTGGTGAATTCTTCCGGCTCTTTGAGAAATTGAATTATCTCCTGTAACTCCTGAGTTGCCTCTTCGATGCCGCCCACGTTCGCAAAGGTGATGCCGGTCAACTGTCCTTGCAGCTCTTTGGCGCGGCTCTGGCGAAACGCCATCACGTTCGCGCCCGCCTGTCCCATGCGGCGCATGAGGAAATACCACAGCGCGCCGACCATCAGCAGCGGAATACCCCATTCGACCAGCAGGCGCGTCAGAAAGCCCGACGGCGGCTTCGCGCGGTATTCGACGCCATTCTCTTGTAGCAGTTCGACCAAACCATCATCGCGCACCGCGACGACGTTGAACCGCGTGCCATCTTGCAATTCCCCCTCTATGCTAGAGTCCGCCAGCAGCACTTCTTTGACTTTACCGTTCGCGACTTGGGCGCGAAATTCGCTGTAGGGTATCTCCTCGATTTGCATCAGCGTAGAGTAGACCGCCATCGACTGAAACAGCACAATACATAAGATGTTGGTAATGAGATAGGTAGCCATCCATCTTAGTAGTTTCTTTTGACGGTCATCTAAATTCAAGTTCATCACCAATGCTCCTTTCAAAATGGGACACGGATTCTCGCGAATAAACGCGAAATAACTCACCGCAGAGAACGCCGAGGACGCGGAGAAAAGAAAGCAGAAAAGTTTTCGCGGTCACAAGCGGTCATTAACATTCATTTTCGCGGTGTAAATAGAACGTTACTCTCCAGAATCGGCGCGCGTAGTTTATCCCCGCACGGGGGCGCCCTCGGCGGTAAAATTACGCTGAACTTGCGTAAGTTCTATACGTTGCTATGACCAAAAAAGTCAGCGTCCATCCGCGTCCTATCCTTCATCAATTCGGAGTATTCGCGTTATATTAGCCTACTCCCCTTGTATTTCCCAGATGATTTCGCCCTGAAATACGCCCCAATCGTTGTATTCTTTGCTATGCAGCTTCTCATCCGCGCCCATGTAAGTGATGTCTTTGATGGTTTCGCCGTTCTCGTTCTTGTGAAAAGAAATACTGACAATCTGGTCGTAGCTGTAAACATCCTCCGGCAAGTCGACATGCACCGCTTGCCCGGTGACGCGCGAAATCTTGCGCCCCTGATAGCACGCGGTCACGCCGCCTACCAACAGCAGGGTTACAATCATCCCCAACAAAAACCACTGCCATCCGCGCCACGATACTAGCCATTTTTGTACTTTGTTTATCATCTTCAAACCTCCTTACTCCACTATAGTTTATATGATAGGACTTACGCAAGTTCAGAATAATTTCACCGCCGAGGGCGCGGAGAGCGCA
>CAZSIG010000644.1:0-2683 GCA_964606195.1 uncultured Anaerolineales bacterium | reverse complement strand
ATCAGGAAAATCTGCGTTCCATTAGTTACGCGTCAACAAATTGATATAAACTCTATTCATTAAAAGTTATATTCGCGGCGCGATAAAAACCTATCCAGAAAACTATGCGTTCTCCGCGCTCTCGGCGGTAAAGAATACGCCGAAGTTACGTAAGTCCTATTAGTGAAAATTTGTGCAATCAGTGGCAAACTCTTCCTTATACCCCGTCGAAATTCTCACTAAAAACTACTCGTACCGCAGCGCCTCAATCGGACTCATCCGCGTTGCCCGCCACGCGGGATAAATTCCTCCCACCATCCCCATCACCAGCGCGATCGCGATCGCTTGGGCGAACTGACTCAAATCGTATATCGGCGTGATAAACTGCCCCAACGCTTCATTCTGCTGCAACGCCATCGCCAACAACATGCCGCCAAAAATCCCCAACACGCCGCTCAAGCTACTCAGTATCAGAGACTCGGAGATAATTAACCACAACACGCGCCGCCGCCGCCACCCGAAGGCGCGCAGCACGCCAATCTCCCGCGTCCGCTCCAGCACACTCATCAAGACCGTGTTCATCATGCCAATGCCGCCGACCACCGCGACCAATACGCCGATCACCACAATCGACGCCCGCGAGGTCTGCATATCCGGCAGATTCTCCCAAAACTCGCTGCTGATCGACACCTCTATTTCATCGAAATGTTGTTCCAGTTGTTCTTTAACCTCTTCGGCGCGCTCCGGATGCTCCAACGCGATGCCGTACATCGTAACCTGGCGCGGTTTGCCGACGAGCTGCTGCGCATCGCGCAGGCTGATGACCGCGCCGCTATCCTCCCACGAAGTGCCGGTCTCGAAAAGACCCACGACGCGAAAGGCGCGTTCCCCCACGCGCAGCGTCTGTCCCACGCGGGCGTCTAGCGTGTCCGCGATGTTGCGTCCCAGCAACATCTGGCGGCTGCTGCGCAACGGCTCCCCCTCCACCACCTCGAACTTTCGAATCGCGAACTCGTTGGGCTGATACCCCATCACGATGAAAAAGGGCACTTTTTCCATGCCGACTACTCCCATCACCATGCCCGATACGTGACTGACTTCCGGCAACGCGGCGAGTCTTTTTCCGATTCGCTCATCGATCGCGCTGTAACCCATATCCGACGCGTTCGCCTCGCGCGCCAACAAATCCGCGCCGTTGCTTATCCCCATATCATCCATGCCGGAGATAAATCCCGCGACAATGCTGTTGATGCTCACGATTGCCGAGATGCTGATGACGATGCCCAACATCGTTAGCGCGGTGCGCGTCCCTTGCCGTAGTACGTTGCGCAGCGCCATCGGCGTGTAGGTGAGCAGCCGCGCCAGCGGTCCGCCGCTGCCCCCGCTGCCGCCATCGTAGCGCATCGCCTCTAACGGCGTCAAGCGCGCCGCGCGCCACGAGGGATATAGCCCGCCGAACGCCCCCAAGCCCACCGCGACGCCGAGTGACTGTACGAAAAGCTCTATGGTGAATTCGCCTTTCAATATACCGAAGGTGGGCTGTTTACCCATTTGATGGACCAGCAATAAGCCCAACGCGGTGCCGAGCAACGCGCCGATCACGCTCAGCAATACCGCCTCGCCCATGATCATCCCCATGATGCGCCGCCGCCGCCAGCCCACCGCGCGCAGCACGCCGATCTCGCGCGTCCGCTCGAAGACGCTCATAAATATCGTGTTCGTCATCCCCACCCCGCCGATGATAATGGCGATCGCGGAGATGGCCCACGCGTATCCTTTCAACATCTGCACCATCTGCTGTTGATCGCCGAACTCGCTGGAGCGCGAGATCGATAAATCGGGATAACGCCGCGCTAGACGCTCTTCCAGTCGTTCGTACATATCGGGATGTTTGAGCTTGAGTTGAAAACTCCCTACGAGGCGCGGTTTCTTGAGCAACGCCTGCGCCTCGTCCAACGGGAGTACCGCGCCCCCCTCCTCGAACGAATCGCCCGTCTCGTAGATCCCCACCACGCGGTAGGCGTTTGCCCCGAAGCGTATCGAATCGCCCACCTCTTTATCCATGCTGTCCGCCGCCATCTTGCCGATGATCACCGGTTTGCCACCGCGCCTGCTGCCGCGTTTCACCTGCGCCTCTGCCAAACTCATCCCCTCAATAATGCGAAAGTGATCCATCACAAATTCGTCGATTTTATAGCCAAAGACGAAGAAGTAGCGCGCCTCCGCGCCGCCCCCCACCTGCACATTACCCATCAGCATCCCCGCGACGGCGGTCACTTCGGGCATGGCGAGCAGTTCCGCGCCGAGATGTTCATCTAGCGAACTGAGGGTGATGTCATAAGTGTCCGCTTTGGTCACTACCACATCCGCGTCGCTGCCGCTGGCCATCGTGGTGTACCCCTCCTCCATTCCCGCCGCCATCGCCCCCAGCGCGACGATCGCCGCGATACCTAGCCCGATTCCCAGCAGCGTCAGCGCGGTGCGCCCCTTACGCCTAAGTAAATTTTTCAAAATCATCTTCTTCCCAGCCCCTCACTTTTATAACTTGCGCCGTCTCCAGACTTCCGAAGTTTTCCGAAACTTCGGAAGTCTCAATCGCACAGACAGAGGTTATTTTACCACAATGATTAGTTCTGGGAAAACCGCGTAGGGCTGAGCCATGTAAGGGCAAATCATGTAGGGCTGAACCATGTAGGGGCAAACC
>CAZSIG010000643.1:0-2687 GCA_964606195.1 uncultured Anaerolineales bacterium | reverse complement strand
CGCTAATCATACCATTTTTTGACAAATTACGATAATTTGCCGATAAATCCCCGCGAAAATCTAACGAATAACTGCGATAAAACGATACCAAATATCCCATCAACTCCAAAACCAACAACCTGCCCTCTTCGGCGTACGCCTCAGATCTAGTCCAGTTGACCTTACCCACCGCGCTTCTCAGGGCTACAGTGTGAATATCTACCACATCGCGCGGGCGGGCGTTAAGATACCCCAATCGCTCCCCCATCTCTCGCAATCGCGACGAAATATTATGCTCCACTTTATAAGCACGCTGTTCCAGCGCGAGGTCGAGCGTCTTATGGTATTCCTGCACCAATTCCTCGAACATATTCGGTTGAGCTTCGCGCAAGGATATCGTACCATATAATCTGGAAGTAATCCCCGCGCGCGGCACGCCCATCCGTTCCAGATGACTGAACTCCCTCGCCTGCTGTTCGGCGCGCGCCGCCGCTGCCCGCGCCGCCGCCTCAGCCTGCTGCGCCCGTCTACGTTCCGTGATGTCCGTATACGAGATGACGATACCGCGCTTCATGCTGCCCGCAAAGGGCGTCACGCGCATCAAAAAATAGCGTTCCTGGTCATCGTGGGCAAAGGAGTACTCAAGTTCAAAAGCCTCCTTCTTCCCATCGAGCACTGCCTGCATCCCCGCGAGTGCCCGCGCCGCTTGTTCGTCGCGCTCCGCCGCGCGCTGACACGCCGCAAAGTAGTTCTGTCCCGCCACCGCGTAGGCGAGCAAAGAGCCATCGCTGTCCCTATCGAATTCGCGCCAGGCATTGTTTGAAGCGATGACCTCCCCCGCCGCGTCGGCGACGACGATATACGCGGTCAGCGAATTCAATATCGAACTGCTCAGCTCCTCCGCGTCGCGCAGCGCCGCCTCCGCCTTTAGATGCTCTTGAATCTCTATTTTCAGCTTTTTATTCAGTTCTAGCAATTCATCTGTGCGCCGCTGTACCAACTCCTCCAGATGTAGTCGATGCTCCTCTAACTCCTCCTTCGCTCGAACCTGCGCGGTGACATCCTCTATCGTGAATACGACGCGCTCCACCTGTTCGGCATCGTCCAATAACGGCGCGGCGTCAATTGAGAGAAAAAGACTATTTCCATCAGAACTTTCTATGGCATGGCGTACATCGAGAACCGCCTGCCCCGTATCCATGACGCGCCGAAACGGTAATTCTTCTTCGGGAAAAGGCTGACCACCGTAATCGGTGATGCGCCAGGCTGGCGCGTCATAAGTCCGCTGTGTGATTTCGTCCTTACTCAAATTCAAAATGCGCGTGGCGGTGGTGTTGGCAAAGATGATCTCTCCCTGCCGATTCGCCACGGTGATGCCGACCGCGCCGGTCTCCATCACGCGGCTCAGGAGGTCACGCTCGCGGCGCAACGATTCTTGTACGGCGCGATACCGCTCCTCCGCGAGTTTCCGCTCGGTTATATCCTGAAATGTCACCACCGCGCCGGTGATTGTCCCATCTTTTACAATCGGCGTACTGGTATACTCTATTGGAAAACAGGTGCCATTCGCGCGCCAAAACGCTTCGTTCTCGCCGCGATTACAGACGCCGGTGCGTAGAGTATCATAAATTGGACACTCCTCCTGTGGGTAAGGGGTGCCATCCTGTTTAGAATGATGTACTAAACTGTGATACGGCTGTCCAACCATCTCTTCCACATCATAGCCGAGCATCACCGCCCCCGCGGGGTTCACGAAAATCACCTCACCGCGCGCGTCCAATCCCAGTATTCCCTCTCCGACGGTATTAAGGATTAGCTCATTTTGACGCAGCAGGCGCTCTCGCGCCAATTCTGTTTGTTTTCGTTCGAGAGCATACCGAATGGCGCGGTCGACTACCTCAACGGTTAGCTGTCCCTTAATCAGATAGTCCTGCGCGCCCTGCCGCATAGCCTTCAGTACCAACTGCTCGTTGTCCATGTTGGTCATTATCACAATCGGCATTTGCGGGACTTGGTCGCGCAACTTCTTCAGGGTTTCCAAACCGCGACTATCCGGCAGATTCAGATCTGTCAACGTGACATCTATGTTGCGCTCAGTCAGACGCGCTAAACCCTCCGCGAGGGAGCCGACGCGCCTAACCTCATAAGAGACGCGCCCCGCTTCCTTCAGCAGTTGACAAATCAAATTGGCATCGCCGGGACTATCTTCAATCAATAATACCGTAATTGCTGTCTCACTCATCAGCTAGAATAATACCAGATAACCGCTTAATTGGACAAGTGTAGTGAGGCGTGAAACGTGAAGACGTAAAACGTAAAACGTGAAACGTGAAGAAGATTAGAAGGTTACGCGGTACGCATTACGTTTTACGCATCACGCATCACGTTTCACGTCTTCACCCCCAACAACGTAAAATAGAAAGTCGCGCCTTTACCCTCCTCCGCCTCCACCCAAATCCGCCCCTCGTGCCGCTCGACGATTTTCCTACAGGTCGCCAACCCGATGCCGCTCCCCTCGTACTCCTGCCGCGTGTGCAGCCGCTGGAATATGCCAAACAGGCGGTCGAAATTTTTCGGCGCGATGCCGATGCCGTTATCGCGCACGGAGAAGAGCCACACCCCCTCACCCCCAGCCCCTGCGCGAAGCCTACTCGCAGGAGTGCTCCCTGAAAGGGAGAGGGGAGTATCTCCCTCTCCCCTTTGGGGAG
>CAZSIG010000642.1:0-2689 GCA_964606195.1 uncultured Anaerolineales bacterium | reverse complement strand
GCTTCAACAACTTTGTATGGCAACCTGTTGGGTAGCTAGCTCAAGTTTTCACGTTTTACGCATCACGTCTTCACGTCTCTTTCTCAATCTCCTCCCACTCCTCTTCGCGCACGTAGTACCAGGGCAGTAAAACGCGCTCTAGTAACTCGACTAAGCCGAACAACCCGATGCTCAACGCGGAGGTGATAGCAATGGCGACGAAGAGGCGGTCAGTACGGAATGAGTTGGTGGCACGCAGCATGAACACCCCCAAACCGCGACTTGCACCGGTCCATTCACCGAATATCGCGCCGATGACGCTGTACGTAACCGCGATCTTGCTCCCTGAAAAGAGCGCGGGCAAGGCATAAGGCAGGCGCACTTTGCGAAAAATCTGCCATCGCGTCGCGCCCATCGCCTGAAACAGCGCGGTCATCTCCTGCGGCGTGGCGCGCAGTCCATCCGCGGTGCTGACGACGATGGGGAAAAAACAGACTAAGCCCACGACGATGAGTTTCGGCAGCATTCCGTAGCCGAACCAGAGCACCAATAGCGGCGCGATGGCGATGATGGGAATAGTCTGCGAGATGACCAGCACCGGATAGATGGCGCGACGCAAGATGGGCGAGGCGTCGATCAATATCGCGAATAATATTCCAGCAACGAACGCCAGCGCGAACCCGCTGAGGGTCTCTAGTAGGGTTTGCCAAATATGCGGCGCGATTAGTTCGCGCATTCCCACCGCGGCGGCTACCACTTGCCCGGGCGAAGGGAGCAGCCACCGCGTCGTCGCAGCGGATAACGACGTAGCGAGTGACAACGCGGCGATCTGCCAACAGGCTACCAACAACGCGAGAAAAATCGCTGCCGGCGCGTACTGTCCAAGTTGCTGATTTGCCCATTTGCCAATTTGCTTATTTGCCGATTTGCTCATTTGCTAATGTGAACCGCCAGAAGCAGCCCTTCACCCACGCGTACCGTCGCGATGGGGGCAGCCAGTTCGTTGCTCACGCCCCGCGCCGCGCCCATGCGCAGCGTCCCACCGCGTAGGGGGTATGCCAAGCCATCGGTGAAGATGCCGCGCACTTCGGGCGAAAGGGGCAGCAACGAAATCGTATCACCGACTTGTCCTTCAATAGTTGTAGTACATGGCGCGCAGAGGAGGCGGATTTCCTGATTGGCTTCTATGATCTTGACGCGCACGCCGCGCAGTTCTTTCATGGTCAGCAAATAGCAATTGGCGAGGGTCTGGTCTATGCGCCCGCCGAGCGCGCCGAAGATGGTGATCTCGGTCGCGCCGTAGTCGACGGCATAACGCAGTGCCAGTTCCAGATCGGTCTCATCTTTCTGCGCGGAGTGTTGAATAAACTCCGTTTCGGTCTCTTTCAAGCGGTAGCGTCCGGCTATGTTCAGGGAATCCAAATCTCCGATAACGACGTTGGGTACGATGCCCAGTTGCCGAGTGTGCATAGTGCCGCCGTCCGCGCAGATGATTAGCTCCGCGCTGGGGAGATATGCTCGGCACACCGCGTAATCGGTGATAATTCCGTTGGCGAAAATTAAGATGTGCATTTTTCTCCTAACACAAAAGCCATCAGCCTACGTAAGGCTAATGGCTTTTATTATCGGCTTAGTTAATGTTTCTCCCTACGTCGGCATTACCCGTGTCAGGTTCGAGGGGTCCGCGCCATTAGGGGACGCGCTCTCAGCCAGGCTCTCCCAGCTCCCCCGTCAATTAGTTGTAAAATTATTCTTCAGGTGTCTTTTTAATCTCGTAACGGCACACATCACTGCCGGTATTAAAGCTGTCCGTTTGGGTTACGGTGAAGCGTTTGCCAGTCGCCCATTGGAGCGCTTCCTGAAACACGCCAATCGCGCCGTAACAACTCGGTTTATCCGCTTTTGGGCGCCACATACAAGGACATGCCTCTTTGTCAATAATGAATTTATCCTCTTCCTCGTCCATTTTCATCGGCATTCCCATCTGCGGTCCAGACGCGGTGGCGAGCGTACCTAGTATCAATTTAACTCGCGCTCCTTGTGGCAACATTTTCAAAGCCGCGCCTGCCAAACCTAAGATCGCGGGCTGCTCTTCCATCGTATAGCGGTAAGTGGTGCGCCCAATACGCTGTAGCATAGCTCGCGCCCCGCGTGGGCCATAGAAATCCTCTATAGCCTGTTCGACCGCGCCATAAGTGCTCATTGGAATCTCTTTTTTGGTGTTGTTCGGCGGGAAGTTGTCAATATACTGCGTCAATTTCGCGCCATTCAATACCGCTTTAAGCCCATTAGTACCCATCACGTCCTCAACTGCTTTCAACAAAACGTACATAGCGGCGTTCGGCATCATTATTTCTTCGTATTCAGCCATTATAACTTCTCCTCTGCTATGATCTAAGTGATATTAGGTATTACCTCGCCGTAACGCGGCGTTCAATGTCCCCCAAACCACTGATTTTCGACTATTCAAAAGCAAAACCTTCGTTTCAAGGGCAAAACAGTTATTACAATCTTAAAGAATTTCGCTGCCCCAACATACAAGATTATACTACAAAGTAAGGGCAAGCGCAAATAAAACCGCTAACACCGCGCGGTTGTGAGGGTAAGCGAATTTTTGACAAAGTATAACGAAAGTGGTAATATCACCCATTATGAAATCAGAAACGAGTCGCGCCCACTTTCGTTTCTACGCGGAGCTGAACGATTTTCT
>CAZSIG010000641.1:0-2691 GCA_964606195.1 uncultured Anaerolineales bacterium | reverse complement strand
CTCTGCGGTAAATTGTAGTGCGATTTTGCGTAAGTCCTACTAATTTTTTGCTTATTCGCGCCAATTAGTGCAATTGGTGGCAAAAAACAATCCAAGTGTTAAGCTGACCCCGCGAATTCCCAAAGAGCCTGAATGTAGAATTATAAAAGGGACGCGGTGTTCGCCGCGCCCCTTTGCGAAATGCTTATGGTTAGCAATGGTAATTATCTGGAACTAGCGATAGCCATCTCCGCCGCGTTTACGAGTTGATAGGCGATAGGTGACGCGGTGAGACCGGGATGCGTGCCGGTCTGGAAGGTCGCGATGTCGTCAGCAGTCATGCGTTGGTGTATACATGCGCTGATGGCGTTGATTAACTCGCCCGCGCTCTTAGCTCCCGAAGCTTGTCCGCCCAACAGCACGCGCGTGCCCGCCTCAAAGATGAGTTTCACCTTCAGCGGCTCACCGCCATCCATACAGCCGGGGTGTCGATTGACACTCTCCGCTGTCCCCACAATGACATTATAGCCCGCTTCTCGGGCGGCACATTCGGTAAGCCCCGCCGCGCTGAACGCCGCGTTACCTAATACGGTGGAATATACGCCGATGACGCCCATGTTCATGCGCTGCGGACCAAACAGATTAGCCCCGGCGATGCGCGCTTCCATAGTCGCGACAGATGCTAATTTCAGTGGTGATGGTTTACCGTCGAAGAAGGATACTTTCTCCGCGCAATCGCCGCACGCGAAGATGTTCGGATCGCTAGTCCGCATATAGCGATTAACCTCGATGCCTTTCGTCGGTCCCATCTCCAGCCCCGCGTCTTCGGCTAGCGCGGTGTTCGCTCGCGCCCCGATGCCAATGATAACCATGTCCGCATTTATATCTTTGCCACTGGAAAGCCGCACTTTTTCCACCGCGCCGTTGCCGAGAAATGCCTCTACCTTATCTTCGGTCAGAATCTCAATATCACCATCCTTCAAGAAATCCTCAGCCTTGATACAGAATTCTTCATCGTAGGTCAGTTGCAAGCAGTGATGCAACATCTCGACTATCTTGATGTTTATATCGCGCCCCTTCTTGCACTCTTCTGCAAGCTCGACGCCGATAAACCCACAGCCTACAATCAGCAAATTCTTGGCTTTCTCCAACGCCTCGTACATCCCTTCGAGATAGTCTACATCTTTTCTAATCGCGAAGATGTTATCCAACTCGCGCCCCGGTATCGGGGGGACCGCTGGCACTGAACCGGTGGCGATTACCAGACGGTCATAGCCAATCTCTTTGCCACTCGCGGTGGTGACAGTCTTCTCGTCGCGGTTTATACCTGTGACTTCATCAACGACCAAATCTATGTTATTCTTCTCCAATACCGCGTCGGGAATCAAGTCTTTGGAGCAACTTCCCAGACTACCGAAGATATAAGGTATGCCACAAGGTATCAATACCTGTTCCTCTTTGCGGATTAAAATCACGCTTTTCTTGGGGTAATGCCGGTGGCTAGTTATCGCCGCGGCTATCCCTGCCGCGCTGCCGCCAATCACAACTACATCTGCTCTCTCCATTATAAAAATGCCTCCTGTTTTAAGTTATAAGTTTCAACGGATTTGCTCGCGTAAATACGTCCAAACACGCATATACGCGGTTATAGAACGACGGTAATTTGTCCTATCCAATCCGCTGATTACCTTCGAACGTTTCAGTTGTCGAATAAATTGGAATCAACTCTAAAATATTGGAAATAGTTTTATGAAGAGGGAGGAGGAGAAAGACAGCAGCCACCGCGACAGTGAATATACTTTTCGCCCGCGGTGAAAGAGGAAAAAACACATTTACACATTTACTTTACAGTCCTTTGTAAAATTAGACACCTTTGTCTCCAAACAGGTTGCTTGTAGAATCCATAGGCTAATTCACGATAATTCTAACATAAATAGTATATTTTAGCAAAAGACACCAAAAAAAGGGACGCGGTCAAATTCGCGTCCCTCCTCGTTATAAATCGCGTCCGTTTTCCTACGACATTCCTCTAGCTCTCTTCAATCTTTGCCAGAACGGCTTGTGCAAGAAGCTCCGCGCGTCTAATGTGCATAACTGTTCAAACATCTTCTTAGTTACCGTGAAAGCTAGAATATCTGGCGGTAGGTACTGGCGCATCGCAATGTCCGTCGCGCCGATCACTGCCTGTGGAATGTCATAGTCATCGAACAGTGTCACCAACTGCATACACCCCGACCCGAACCGCGCCACGACAGGCGCGGGATCGTTCGGCGCGCTATGGTACTGCGCGCCCATCATCAACAACCCCAATTGGTCGGGGTTTATGTAGAATGTCACACTTTTCAGATATTCGTACTGCGTTTCGCGCAAGGGACCGATGAAAAGATGTCCATATCTCTGTTGATACGGTTGATGCCCATCCAGCCATCGTTCCATCAGTTCATGCGATGATTTCAGTCCCTCCTCATCTGTCAGAAACCGCACGAAGTCCGCGCGCGATCGCGTTGAAACATCACATAGCCAGTGCCCCGCGCCGCCGCAGCCGAAATTGTCTTTGGTGAGATGGAGCATCTCTCCTTTTTGCCACTTTTTGAAGAAGGCGAAAACGCAGATGTGCGCGCCGCGCGCGGGTTCAACATACGGTTCAAACGACGCCGGATCCGGCGCGTCGTAGAAACCAATAAGCGGGAATTGCACTCCGGCTATTTGCAT
>CAZSIG010000640.1:0-2696 GCA_964606195.1 uncultured Anaerolineales bacterium | reverse complement strand
TTTCCTCCTTGTTATTCGCTTAAACTTTTTCACTACAGTGGCTGTTTGGTTTAATCTACGGGTTTATTTGTTGGGATAACCACCTCCTCTCTATCATCATTGATAACGAAGAACTACTGTATCCACCTCTGGTTTACTTGCGCGGTTGTGGAATCGAGTTGGCTAAACCGCAGAGGGTTTAGAATATCACCACGAATAAATTATAACCGTAAAGTTTTAAGGACGCAAGATTAGCATCTGCGCGGTTAGTTTTAGGAGTGTTCAGCCATTAGCTATCAGTTGATAGCTTATTCATCGCGATAGTAGAATAGTCTCACGGGGAGGTGAACTTCTCGAATTGCCAGATGTATATAATTGTAGGACTTACGCAAAACCGCACTATAACTAACCGCAGAGAGCACAGAGGACGCGGGGATTTCTTAAAGGAATAATTTTGCTACTAGCATACGCGGTTATAGACTGTCATTTATGGTCATATATTTTCAGCAGGTAAAAATTGTAGCCCGAACTCTGCGCTCTCCGCGTGCTCGGCGGTAAAAATACCCCGAAGTTGCGTAAGTCCTATAATTGTTTAAATCTTGAGTACTATCAAAGAGTAATCTCGCATTCTAGGCGAAGGTGTGGTATAATTACAAGCTAAGTGTTCAGCGATATACTGTTGGAGGTGCAATATGGCGCGAATTCTACTAGTTGATGACGATGTTCACAATCTCATGTTGATGGAGAGTATTTTACGTGCAGATAATCATGAAACCATTTTAGCACTGGATGGTGAGGAGGCTTTGGGAAAGGTCAAGTCTGATTCGCCTGATCTCATAATCTCCGATGTCATGATGCCGCGTATGGATGGTTTTGAGTTGTGCCGCGCGGTTAAGAGCGATGAAGAGTTTAAAAACATTCCTTTTGTGTTTTATACCGCTGCCTACGATAAATCTGATGATGAACAGTTTGGATTAAGCTTGGGCGCGGCGCGGTTTTTACATCGTTCTATGCCCGTGCCTGATTTTCAAGCCGCGATTCGGGAGGTTACCTCTGCTTACGAGGAGGAGCGGTTGGCGGCGGAGGAAACAGATCTGTTGTCTGATGATAATTATCTGGTGCAACACAAACAGCGATTGTTCGAGAAATTAGAGGATCAGCGTATGGAGTTGGATTTAGCGCATAGTTTGACCGCCATGTATGAACGGGAGATTGAGTCACTGAGACAACAGTTAGAAGAACGTGATGAGGAGATCACCGAACTGCGCGAACAGTTACGGCAATAGCAATAACCTCGCGCCATGCAAGAGGCAGAAGTTAATCGCGAAGTAAAAAAGCCCTTTTCGCAAGGGCTTTAAAATTTCATGTAACTACTTAGCCAATCGCTCCAATACCGTTTGGGACAAAAGCGCGGCGCGGTGCAATAAAAATCGAGGGTTGCAAATCTTCTTCGAGCATAGGCTGAGCAACTATAATTTCAGGTGTTTTGTAAATACTCTAGTAGCATATTGTTGAACCATTCTTCCTCGTCGAGCATGACAAAGTGACGCGCGTTAGGTCGCCACTCTATTTGGGCTTGTTCTATAGAATCGGAGATGATTTTTGCTTGATTGGGATTCACAACGCCATCTTTGGCACCGTATACTCCCAAAGTTGGCATGTCTATTTCGTGCAGGCGCGGTCGCAGGTCGGTGTTGTGAAGGGAATTGATGCTCCACATGAAAGACTCCAACGTGAGAACGGAGATGTTTTCCATCGTCATTTTGTAGATCGCCTTAGCGTCGTTGGCAATCCAAGGAGAGTAAACCCATAAGAACACATTGAGCAGTTGGGGGAACTTCCACAGCAAAGACGCGATGAATTTGGTGCCCGCCAGCTTCAAGAAAAGATGTAATGAACTGCCGATCATTGGTGAACCCACTACCCCCACGCGGCGGACGCGGTCTGGATGATCTAACGCGTAGCTCATAGACACCGTGCCGCCCATCGAGTGCCCGATGATCGTCGCCTCGAAGATTCCTAGTTCATTCATGAAATAATGAATCATCTCGACGAAGTCAGAGATGTGATATATCTCTTGGCGCTTGTCAGATTCCCCGAACCCCCAAAAATCGAGGGCATATAAGCGGTATTGATTATGTTCAGTCAAAAACTCCAACGCGGGACGCCAGCATCCCCACGAACCTACCCAGCCATGTAAGAAGATTACTGGTTCACCGCGTCCTTCTACTTCGTAGTGTATTGTACCTTGATTAGTGACTATGGAACTCATTGTTGTCCCCGTTCTAAGCTAGACGTGAAAAGCATAATAATATCGATTTCAGTTCGCTGTTTTGATCTTTCTCTATATAGATTATAGTTTGTGATCGGGGTTGTGTCAATAGGAAAATCGACCTAATCAACAAATTAACGACCAATTAACACAGACCAAAAGGATACTAGATTATACCACGTTAAGCGTAAAAGGTGAAATTCGAGAATCGAAATCGCGCTTTTCGCTTTCGTTTTGCTGAAAATGGATAGATGTGGTAGAATCTTTGCTCACTTTAAGGGGAGCAAGACTTACGCAAACCGCGTAGTAGTTAACCGTAGAGAGCACAGAGGACGCGGAGAATAGCAAGAGAAAAAATTTTGGGTCTTTGGGATTTCGAGTGGTTACAAGAAAAAATGGCTCTACGCGGATTCGTGGGGTAGGGCAGGACTTTCTCAAAGTATAA
>CAZSIG010000639.1:0-2696 GCA_964606195.1 uncultured Anaerolineales bacterium | reverse complement strand
GACTCCACTGAAATAATGTCAACTTTGACAGGTCAAAACTAGTCGCCGGCGGAGCGGAAAGCAGAGTCGAGCCGATAATCGGGCGCGGAGAGCGATCAAGACAGAGACAAAAAGAGAGTCCGGGGAATGTTTTTCTGCTCTTTGATCTGCTTTTTCCGCCGCATCTGCCCGCTGGCGCACCAGATAACGATGGATTTGCCGCACGTTGTTCATGACGGCCGATCCAACTAACACCATACTCACGCGGGGCTTGCCCCGCACCGGCACCTTACCATTTCGGAACGGATGTTTGACCGCCCGCACGGTCGCTTCTACGGCGGCCCGATAGTTGTGCGAGCCTGCACGAGCCGCCGCACACCGTTGGCGCCGCCGCGCACAGTTTAGATCTTGTTGCGCGAAACGCAATACCCGCTGGGGGTGCTGTTTCAAGGGCTTGGCTGGACACTCATCAGCTAGCGGACACGTCGCACACCCGGTAGCAGCAAAGCGCGCCAGGTAGCGATGGGCTTTCCGGCCTGGTTCAACGGTCACCCGCTGCTGCTGGGGACACTGCACGGATTGGGGACGAGCAGCGGCATCAACCTCCCAATCGAAGGCGTGTAACCCTATCTTCTTCGGCTGTCGCCCCCGGATGGCGGTCTGAATCTGGGTGACGCCTAGATCGGGCATCGCCTGGTCGACATCGGAACTGTTGTACCCGCCGTCGGTGTCCAGTGTGTCGACAGCGGTCCGCTCCTGGAGCTCGGGCAGCACCTCGGCCAACATCGCGGCATCATCGGTGTGGTTCGACTCAGTTTGCACTTTGACAATCAGTTGGAAATCATTCTCTGGGGCACTGGTTTCGGTCACATTGGCCACGTAGCCGATGTGGTCCTCGCCGCGCTTGCGGCGATAGGTCGCCTCCCAGTCGTCGGGTGACTGCCAGCTATCGGCGGTCAGTTCTGCCCCTACTTTGGAACGCAAGGCGCGCTCTTCGACCCCGAAATGCTCGTCAAAGACCCGCGCCAACACCTGATAGGCCGCCTCATCAGCGTACTTGTCAGCCAAGGCGTCGACCAGGCGCTGCATCAACTCTCCGGCTTGTTGGAGGTGATCATCGTACTCCGCGCTCTTGATCCGATAGGTATACTGACCCGAGCTACCCTTCAGATATGGCTCGAAGAACTCAGCGTACCGGCGTTGATCCGCTTTGTCTAGCATCCGGTGGGTGCGTTGCAACACCTCGACCAGCAACTGCACTCGCGACATCTCCCGGATGTTGCTGGCGATGTGCGTACTGTCCATTCGCAGCCGGTTTGTCTGCAGGCCATACGCCGAAACTTGCGCATCGGCGAGTTGCTCCAGCGCTTGGGCGTACAGATTTTCGCCCGTCTCCTGCATGTGCTGCGCCACGCGCCGCCGGAAGTTATATAGCGTGCGCAACTCGAACTGGTCTTCTCCCAGATTCCGAATCCCGAGCGCATAGCGTACCTGGAGGTCGAAGCAGTAATGATCGTACAGCTCTTCGGCGCTCCAACCGAACGCCGACTTAAGCCAATCCAGGCCCGTCAGGATGTTGATCGGCGTGTTGGGACGCGACGGGGCATCCGCGTACAGCACCGCAAACGGAGCTTCGTCAAGACGCACAAAGACCTCGCGGTAGAAAGTTCCCGCCCAGGATTCTTTCAACTGTAGTCGTTGCTTTTTAGGCAACACGTTGAGGTCGCTGAACAGCGGCTGCTGAAGATGGCGTTTGTTTTCTCGATACATAGGCTCCTCCTAGCTCATCGGAATTTGCTCTATTATACTATATGTGCATGGAATTGAGAAGTTCGCCCCTTTTTTCAGGGGAGTCATGATATAAGTCACTCTATTTTCACAAGGAGAGTTGTTTATGGAAGCTAATAAATCAAAAATCATATGGGGATGGGTAACTCTTGTGGCAGGTTTTGGCATTCCTATGCTTTTACAATCATCAGTTGGGATGTTTGCGGCCATTTTAGGACTTATATTGCAAGCTGTATCATTGATACTGGGAATTATTCTGTGGCGTTCTTCCAACCCACTCGAAAAGAAGAATGGCATGGCAATTACAATAATCTGGTTGATTGTTCAAGCTTGGGCGTGTGGCATTGGTTTTATGATTGGACTCGGTGCCAGCTGATCATTCTAACGCGGGCACAACTGGTCAATAGTTACCCCAATTTACCGCGCTCTTTATATTTCAAAAACCCTTACTCGCCAAAACGCGTTAATCTCTTTTGCTACGATAACAATATCGCTGGCGGGATTGCCTGTTAGCGCGGAGGTTATGATCATCCCATCTTCACGATGAAAATGATGGGGAAAGTTGGACAAACCGCGATGACGCGGAGCATTATCCCAACCTATTACACGGCGGGCACTCTTGAAAACTACATTGGCATACGCGCCAGTACTAGAACGATAGAACAGATCGCATTTGTAATCACCCACAAGTTCACAACGCACTTTGGCAGGCAAATGCTCGATAGTGCCAACATAATGACACTCGCGAGCGAAGATGGGAGTTATGACCAAAAGTTGAGGATCCACTGTAACCCCTTCTCAATGACGCGGAGTTTCTGTAGCTCGTCGGTAGCTACGCCCCACTCGATAGCGGTTTCCCACGCGGGGTGTTCAGGCACTTCTTGCCGCGCAATCTTCTGCTCGAATTCTTTCAAAGTGCAGTCATGTAC
>CAZSIG010000638.1:0-2698 GCA_964606195.1 uncultured Anaerolineales bacterium | reverse complement strand
TTTCTTGCACAGCCTTTTTCCAGTAAAGTCAAATATCTCCATGAAAACAGCCGATTTCGATTATGAACTTCCGCCCGAATATATCGCCCAGACGCCCGTAGAGCCGCGCGACGCGTCGCGCCTGATGGTCGTCCACCGCGACCGCGCACAAATTGAGCATCGTCATTTTCGCGATATCGTCGATTATCTGCAGCCGGGCGACCTGCTGGTGGCTAACGAGAGCCGTGTCATTCCGGCGCGGCTGTACGGATATAAGATTCCCACACGCGGGAAGATCGAATTGTTATTATTGAACAAACGAAGCGCGCGAACTTGGGAAGTATTACTCAAAGGGCGGCGCGTGCGCCTCGGCACTGAATTTCAGATTGTGAACTCCGCGTCACAGCTTGAGGATAAAGATACGCTCAAACCGCAAAGATTCGCCGCGCTACCGCGCGGCGAATTGTTGGAGAGAACTGACGCGGGAGGCTGGGTAGTAGAATTCTCCGCGCCCATCGAACCGCTGCTAAATCGCGTCGGAGAAATGCCGCTTCCACCTTATATCCACGAGCCGTTACGAGACGCGGAGCGGTATCAAACGGTCTATTCGCGCGTACAAGGTTCCGCGGCAGCCCCTACAGCCGGATTGCATTTCACACCAGAGCTGATAGAGCGGTTACAGCAGCGCGAAATCAACTTCGCCTTTGTGACTTTACATGTGGGATTGGACACATTTCGCCCGGTCAAAGAGGAAAACATCACTGAGCATCAAATGCACAGCGAATATTGCGAAATTAGTGGAGAGACCGCGCAGTTGCTGAACACGACGCGCGCCGCAGGATGCCGCATCGTCGCGGTGGGCACCACGACTGTACGAGTGTTAGAATCTGCCGCGCAAGAACAGAGTCGTGGTTCAGGTTCACTGAGGGCATATCGCGGTTGGACTGATATATTCATCTACCCGGGGTATCGTTTTCGCGCGATGGATGCGCTCATTACCAACTTTCATCTGCCGCGTTCGACGCTGATTATGTTGGTCTCCGCGTTCGCCGGACGCGAGTTGTGTTTACGAGCATACGAGGAGGCTAAAAGCGAAGGGTATCGCTTTTACAGCTTTGGCGACGCGATGCTGCTGTTATAGCTGGCGGCTGCCAAATGGCTGCACAATTTGGCAATGGAACATTAAAGCGCAATGGGGATTGTGCCCTGGATAATGTATAGGGCGCAATCCCCATTGCGCTATTATGCTCACAAAGTGACGGGCACCTTCGCGCTTACTTTGTAAACCTGAAAGTGCCGAGCATTTGTTTGATAATCTCTACTATGTCCTCGTTCCCGCTTGCTCTGTCTGGAAAATCGCTGACCATATCCTGAATGGTGACGCGTAATTCTCTGCTGCGCGAATTCTCGAATACGTAACGCACTAATCCGTACCCACTATCCTCAACCGCGACCGCGTTGCCCTTGAGTGTTACCCGCTCGCGCGCGGCAGGCTCAGGATAAATTCGGCGAAATTCTTCCATAGTGCCTATGCTGACCTCCAGAATAACCGGAGAGTACATCTCATCCCAACTGCGCGGCGCGAAACCAACCACGCGCTTGATGGGCGTATTAACGCCGGAAGCCTGTAGAGGAATGGCTTCAGCGACCCAATTCCCTGGATATTCGATGCGGTAGCCATACGTATCATCGCGAAAGACTTGCCACCCGAATATCTGCGTCTCATCGGTCGGAATCCGCAACGGCACCGCGCTAGTCGGCTCGCGCGTCACCGTCCGCGCCGCGTCATCACTAGCCAGGCAAACGACATCATCGATTTTCCACTCCCCTTCCACCTGATTCACGTTAACCGCGAAATCGTAGACCAAATCTAGGGCTTCGAGGTTAGCGCGAACCACCACGCGAGCTTCATCGCTGTACATATACGTGCGCTCAATGCTTACCTCCGTCGGAATCGCAGAGGAACAGAGAAGGGGGTCTCTATCACCAAAGGAAAATGAATCCCGCGCCCGGTCTAACTCCTGCACGAACCGCGTCGTCAAATATGGATTAGTCCGATACACTCCATCGAGAAAGGGAGAACCGGAGCTATAAATATACCAGCGGTAAAAATTCTCCACCACCATCTTCGGTGTCACCTCAATAGTGGGAATGGGCATAGTCTCCGAACTCATCTCCGCGCGCGTTATGTCCGTGATTTTCCATTGCCCATCTGTATGTTCCAACTCCACGCGTAATACATGACCGGGGAAACTGGTGTGAACCATGACGATCGCGGTATTCGCCCCTATTTCCGCTTTATCTACCGTGAAACTGTCGGGAATATCTTGCGCCTGTAGGAAAGGGTCGTAGCCACCATGCTCGAAAGAGGCAATTATCTCGTCTACCTTTGCGATAAACCCCACGCTCAGATATTCGCTCGATTTGTATCTGCCATCAGCCATCGCGTTACCCGGATACCCCAAATACCAGGTATAGAAGCCCTCGACCACACCTTCAGGAGTGAGGGCGGATGTGCCAGACAACGCGGCGTTATCATTACAACCACTCAGTATCATCAGTATCACCGCGGTGCCCAAAATCACCGTGATTAATTTTTGGATACTCATCATAAACATTTCCCTCTTACTAAAAGACCATCCTAAGCCCAGCGTGCTAACACGGCTATTTTACCACAGAGGCACTGAGAACGCGGAGTTATACTGACGTTAAACACATT
>CAZSIG010000637.1:0-2700 GCA_964606195.1 uncultured Anaerolineales bacterium | reverse complement strand
TATTATTATATCTTATACTCATATAAAATGCAAAACGCGTAGTTACCCGTTAAAAAATTTTATTTCGAACTTGCGCGGGAGAATCTGGAAACGCGATATGGAAAGCTGTGCCACCGCGCCCCTCAAGCGCGATATTCCCATGCAATTGTTTGACCAGCAGGGTTACGATTTGCAATCCTAACGTCTCAGTGTGGCGAAAGTCCAGGTTTGGCGGAAAGCCGACGCCGTTGTCCGCGATTGTCAGACTACATTCTCCATCAACCGCGCGCATTTCGACGCGAATCCTCTTCTCATCCTCGAAATCGCTCGCGTCGGTGGGGAAAGCGTGTTTCAGGGCGTTCGAGAGCAGTTCATTAACAATTAAGCCGCACGGAATAGCCTTTTCAATATCTAAGATCACATCGAACACGTCGATTGCTAGGGAAACCCCCGTCGCGCTGGTGCTGTAGGCTGAACATAGGTCTACTGCCAAATTGTTGATATAATCGCCGAAGTCAATGCGCGCCAAATTGTCGGATTGGTACAATCGCTCGTGAATCATCGCCATCGAATCGACGCGTCGTTGGCTCTCAAGTAATATCGCGCGCGCCTGCTCGTCAGCTAGGTAGGCGGACTGCATATCGAGCATACTGGAAACCACCTGTAGATTATTCTTGACGCGATGGTGTATCTCTTGCAACAGCACCGTCTTCTCCGCCAGAGAATTGCGAAGCTGTTCCTCCATTCGGCGGCGTTCAGTGATGTTTCTGCTGATCGTCCCCACAGCCACGATTCGCCCATTGGTATCCCTTACTGGGTATCTATGATCTATGAACCACAACGATTCGCCGCGCCAGTTGATGTTCCTCTCACCGATAATGGTCTTACCCTCCGCGATCGCCTGTTCCAGCTCTTTTTGCATCGCGGTGGCTATTTCATGGTCCCAGAAATCAAAAGAGGTCTTTCCTAAAACTGCCTCAGCAGTGATATTGTATTCAGGAGGACCATTATAATACAAAAATACTCCTTCCAAATCTTGCATCATAATAATATCCTCGGAGCTTTCCATAAGTATACGTAGACGTTCCTCGTTTTCGCGCAGTGATTTTTCCACATGCCGGCGCTCCCTCAGTTCTTGTTGCAACTGCTGATACAATCGCGCGTTCTCCAAGGCAATGGTGATATGATTAGCCATATTTTGCATCGTTTCAACATCCTCTGTGGAGAAGGGAATTTCCCAAATGCTCTGTATCACCACCGCGCCGATGCAGCGTCCAATGCTGAGCAGTGGCAGTACCAACGCATTACGCGTCTCTGGCACTAGAACATCATCACCCCATTCGTCCTTATCTTTTGCGGCGGAAACGACCTGAGCTTGCGCGGTGGAGATGCACGTTCCGACTAAAGATGTATCGCCGACTATTTGCTTGCGTCTCGCGGTATCTATGGTACACTCTGCCATCCCCTCTTCCGCGTGCAGTTCAGCGTACTCGCTGCCGGGACTGATTAAGAAAATGCTCACATGATAGAATCCAAAACCCTCTCTGAGGAGTTTCACTACATGAGTTGTCAACTCATCTGGCTCTAAGATAGTGGTTGCGGCCATAGATACCGCGGCGGCAGCGCGAAGCTGCGTCCCGTGCCGTCGCAGGGTGTTCAGCAATTTCTCGCGTTCCGCCTCTGCGCGTTTGCTCTCTGTAATGTCAATGTAGGTGATTTGTACAGCGGGGGCACCCTGATACTCAATACGGTTCGACAACGACTTAATCCAGCGTATGGAGCCATCTTTTCGGATAAATCTAAATTCATTGTGTGGTTCTAGTGGTTTTCTCGATAGACGATCTTGCAGACGTTGCCAAATTCGCACGCGGTCATCGGGGTGTATAATAGACTTTAGCTCCCTTGGGGAGAAGGAGGGCATCTCCTCGATGGTGTATCCGCTCATATCGACAAGCGCGGAATTGGTAAAAACCACGCGGTTATCCTGAATGATCAAAAGCCCCTGTAAGGAGTTTTCGACTAACGTTCGATAAGCCTCCTCAGTCCGTTTGTGTTCGGTGATATCCTCATGGACTCCTACCCAAACCGTTCCATGTTGGGCGGATTGCAGCCTTGACGCGCTGGCGAGGCACCAGATGATACTTCCGTCCTTTCTGACGTTTTTAACCTCGCCGCTCCACATTCCATATTTTCTCAAAGATGTCACAATCTCTTTGTGAACATCTTCGGGTTTCTTGTTCTCCACCGCCGCGTTTAATATGACGGTTTTCTTGCCGCTCAATTCGCCGGGCGCGTATCCGAACATCTCATCGAAACATCGATTAGTGTAGATGATCGTAGAATCACTACTTCGCGCCATCACTACCCCCACCGCTAAGCTCGATATAGCGTCAGCTTGAAAGCGTCGTTCCGCCTCTTGTATCTCCAATTCCGCGACGCGGGCGCGCAGTTCCATCAGTTCAGCTATAAGCTCCCCTCTCGTTTTATCCTCAACCTGTATCGTCAAATCTCTCTCCCCTTCATCACATTTAACCACAAAGAGCACAAAGAAACACCAAGACAATTCTCATTAACTGCCATACGCGTTTATATCTACTCCGAAAATAAATTGGCGCGAGGGGCATGGCGCGGTTACCGGGCGAGATGCTCATATAATCGCGCCGCGTCCCCCCTCACCCTAACCCTCTCCCCGCAGGGGAGAGGGAACTTGCCCCCCTCTCC
>CAZSIG010000636.1:0-2705 GCA_964606195.1 uncultured Anaerolineales bacterium | reverse complement strand
GATATAGAACGGCGGCTAAGAAAGCCGCCCTACAGGTCACTTTATTCGCGCTCCCTGTAAAATCCCAGAGACCCATCAGGAAAATCCGCGTTCTATTCTCCGAAAGCGTATCGTCCTTAGCCACGCCAACCACAACCGCGCGTCTAACTTCTGCCACACCCTCACCGCTTGTCTCCGCGCGGCGGCGCTCGGCGCACGCGGGCTGTAGCACGACTGCACGTACAGGTCAGCCAGTGAGCGTATCTCCCCTACCGCGCGAGTCCAAAATGATTCGCCGCGTCTCTCGCGTGCTAGTATCTGTACTCTGTCTGCCAACGACGCGGCGAACTGATACGGTGTATCGCCCGCATACATCGGCGCATTCAGGCGATGTCCGTGGTGGCGAAGCCTAATATAAATTATACTTGCGGCGGTCTGCGCGGGCATTTTTGTCAGCCGCCAAGTATCGATAACTATCCACATAAGCGCGGCTAACATCAATCCCGCGACCACGGCAATCAGACTCAATAGCGCGGCGCGAAGTTGCTTCAATCTTTTTAGCAGCCGCAAATCAGGGGGAGTAGGTGGCGTCTCCGGCGGAATAACCTCATCGGGACGGTCTAGCGCGGGGCGACTGGCGGTAGGCTCGAACTCTATCCACCCATATTCGGGAAAATAAACCTCAACCCACGCGTGGGCATCAGCTTCAGTGACGACGTAGCGCGCGTTGTTGCGGTCATAAGCCCCCGTCGCGTAACCGATCACCACGCGCGCGGGAAGCCCTGCCGTTCGCGCCAGTACCACCATCGCGGTGGCGTAGTAATCGCAGTATCCTCGTTGCAAATCAAATAGGAAATAGTCCGCCACATCGCGCCCTAGCGGGACTTCGTCTAAATCTAAAGTGTAAGTGTAAGTTCGCAGGTAAGCCTCGATAGCGCGAGCCTGGTCATAAGCGGTCGGCTCCGGCGCGGTTAGTTCTAGCGCCAGCGCGCGTACGCGCGCGGGGACGCTGTCAGGTAATCTCAGGTAGTGAATTTGTACCCAATCTGGATAAGTTTTGCCTGCCGCCCTTAATCGCGCCTCGCCAACGAGAGACATCCAAGAATCAGCCTGATATTCGGGGGCTTGGATAGTCGCGCCGAAGGGGTCAGTCGCGCTGCGCCAAGCGACCTGATAATCTTGGTCAGCAGTGACCAATATCCCCGCCGCGTAGAGCAAGCCATCTGGCTCGCCAGTAAACTGTACTTTTTGCCGAATTCTCGAATGTGCGGGTAGCGTCGCGGTGATGAGCGGCTCTCCCGCCGCGTATCCTACCGTTTCGGTATCGCTGGTAGCCCAACCGCGCCCGGTGTAAAGGTCGTAGGTGAACGCCCGCCAATAATATCGCGGCGCGGGCTGCCCCGTAGCCTCGCGCAGATGTGGGGGTGTATCGTTGGTGCTGACGAACATCACTATCTGTTGTGACAATTCTTGTCCGGCGCGCAGCAGATGACTGCGCGGTAGTCCGACGGCGCGCTTTTCTCCGAATCGCCCTTCCGCTTTCGCGTATAACGGCTCGGGTTGGTTTAGCCCTAGAGAATCACCGAGCTGCCGCGCCTCCTGACGCGGTCCTCGCGTTATCCTTTGTACAAAATCGACCAGCGGGCGTACAGATAGCGCGGGGAGGAGCATCGCCAAGCCCATGATTATAATCGTTGTGAAAGTGGTCGCCATGGCCATGTCTGTTTGAATATCACTAGCATAGTCTATCCCCTGCTCGTTCCAATAGTTTTCGCACTCTTGGTAGTTGATAAACGCGCTCAATAATAGGACAGAACCCAGAGGATAGAGCAAGAAATGAATTCTGCCCGACCAGTTATATACCAGACCGCCGCCTAGTACCGCGATGGCGGGAATTATCCCTTGCAGCGGGCGCCGATAGCGCCGCACCGCCCAAGCCGCCCAGATGGATATGCCCCACATTATCGCGCCCCATAGTATGGATGTCGCGATGGGGTCATAGAAAGGGACGCCACTGAGCAACGCCAGTATCCATTCGACCAACCGCGTCAACAGCGCGCGAATACTGTCCCCAAGTTCTGCCACCAACGGGGGAATGGGGGTCATATCGGGCGCGCCGGTTTGTGACCAAAACAGTATATCCACTACCAAACCGAACAGCGCGCCAGCTAGTTTTGTAAATATCGCTGTCAGATGCCCCGCGTGAATGAGCAGCAGTTCGATTCCCAATATCCCCGCCACCGCGCCAGCTAACCACGCGGGCAGGGGGGATTTCGCCAGCAGCCAGCCGACCAACATACCTAACATAGCTACTTGAAGCATCAAACCCGACTCAATGCCGCTGATGGTTTCGGACAAGCCGACCGCGACGCTGCCCAGCGTGATGGTGAGCAGCAGCAAGGATAATAGGGTCAGCTCGCCTATCCATTTGATAAATATGGTTGCTATTATGAAGTCTAGCCCGCGTGGTTTTTCTTCTCGTTCTAGGTACATTTTTATTATAGGTAGAACTTACGCAAATTTAGTATAATTCCACCGCCGAGGGCGCGGAGAGCGCAGAGTTTTCTGGATAGTGTTTTATCACGCCACAAATATGACCTTTAATGAACATTTATGACTGCGTATGCCAAGATATAAAAAATCTTTCCCGATTTTCTCCGCGTCCTCTACGTTCTCTGCGGTGATTTACGGCGCGGTCTGTGTAAGTCCTAATAGGGGAAAAAGCG
>CAZSIG010000635.1:0-2709 GCA_964606195.1 uncultured Anaerolineales bacterium | reverse complement strand
CTAATTAAAGATAAAAGGGAGTAAAAAATGGCTGCCGCGTTTTGCCCCAATTGTGGTTGTAAAATTGTCGTGAATAAGCCTAAGTTGGAAAACTTCATCGAATGTCCTGATTGCCAGGAGGAATTAGAGATTACTCGCGTAAAACCGTTCGAGCTTGATTTTGCCTACGGAGACTATGTAGAACCTGAACGCGACGATGATCGGCAAAGACGAGACGAGCGAGGTAAGAATGACGCGAAAGATGAATGGAATGATACGAATATGAATATAGGAACCGCGGGATTTTTCAAGAAGGAAATGAAACTAATGTAAATATTTTTACCGACTGAGGATTTAAGACCACTGACCCTCTCTCATGCTAAGTGAGAAGAGGGTTTTATGGTATTTTTTCAACAAAAAAAATAGAAAGGGCGTTATAAGTGATAAGATCAAACCGTCTAACGCGTGAGGGGCAAGAGAAACTGGCTAAGGAACTTAAATACTTGAAGGAGGTACGCCGACCAGAAGTAACCAAATATCTACACGAATCGTTAGAAGATAGAGAAGAGTTTTCGGAGAATTTGACTTATGAGGATGCCAAGTCATTGCGCGCTTTTGTTGAAGGAAGAATTCAAGTTATAGAAAATATATTGAGTAAAGCAATCATTGTAGAGGATGACGAAGCCGCAGATGTGGTCAGCTTTGGAAACCGCGTGACCATATCTGAAGACGGAGGCTCCCCTGAGATCTTCCGCATAGTAGGCTCCGCGGAGGCTGACCCGAATGAAAACAAAATCTCAGATGAATCTCCCGTAGGACACGCGCTATTGGGAAGCCGCGTGGGTGACACAGTATCAGTGAACACTCCGGATGGTCGCGTGAAATTTCAGGTGCTCAGCATCGCGTGGGAGTGATAACAACCGAGAAAAAAGCAAACCATAGAGTTTAGAAGCCGCGTTTCTCAAAAAGCGCGGCTTCTTTCTATTTCAACATCCTAAAAAGTTGTTTTGCTTTTTGCTCACTGCTGGAGTATAATCTAAACGAGCTATCGATGAAAATAATAATTTGGAGGGAAATTAAAAATGGATCTTAATATACTTCGCGATCTAGCTGTTACTAACGATACTAAGATTATATTGTTGGTCATGGATGGAGTGGGGGGCTTGCCGATGACCGCGGATGGGCTAACTGAACTGGAAACCGCGCAAACCCCCAATCTGGATGCCCTGGCGGCGCGTTCTATCTGCGGGCAAATCGTCATGGTCGGCGCGGGCATTACTCCGGGTAGTGGGCCAGGACATACCGCGCTGTTCGGTTATGACCCACTGAAATACGAAATCGGACGCGGTGTACTGGAAGCTCTGGGGATCGGCTTCGATTTACAGGCGAACGACATCGCCGCGCGGGGCAATTTCTGCACTCTCGATGCCGACGGAAATATCACCGATCGACGCGCTGGGCGCATTCCCACCGAGGAGGGCATGAAACGCGTCGAGTGGCTGCGCGAGATCGAACTGCCGGGCGTGGAGACTTTTGTAGAGGTAGTCAAAGAATATCGCTTCGTGCTGGTATTGCGCGGTGAGGGCTTGAAAGATGGCTTGACTGAGACTGATCCCCAGCGTACTGGCGTGCCCCCAATGCCGGTGAAAGCGACCCGTCCCGAAGCCGAACCAGCCGCAGACCTGATTAACCAGTGGTTAGCGGAAGCGCGCCGCGTGCTCGCGGGACACGAACCCGCAAATGGGTGTAATCTGCGCGGTATCGCACAGGATCCTGGATTACCCAAGATGCCAGACATCTACAAAATGAAATTCGGTGCCATCGCGACCTATCCGATGTATCGCGGCATCGCCAAACTAGCGGGTATGACCGTGATTCCAACTGGTGACACCATTGAATCCGAAATAGAAACTTTGAAGGAGAACTGGGATGAGTTCGATTTCTTCTTCTTCCACGTGAAAAAGACTGATAGCTACGGTGAAGATGGCAATTTCGACGCGAAGGTGGAAGTGATCGAGCACGTAGATCGCGTATTGCCTGAAATCATGGCGCTTGGCCCCGACGTCGTCGTCGTCTCGGGCGATCATTCCACTCCCAGCTTACTCAGATCGCACAGTTGGCACCCTGTTCCGGCGATGATTCACTCCAAATACTGCCGCTACGATGGCGTCAAGGAGTTCTCGGAGCGCGGATGTGCGCAAGGCGCGCTCGGCACTTTCCCCGCGATAAATTTGATGCCGCTGGCAATGGCGAACGCGATGCGCTTCACTAAATTCGGTGCGTAGACCGCGCAGGTATAAAAGTGGATCAACTCAGATTCGTGGGGTAAATTATGGTAACCCGCGCTACCGCGCGGGGGATAATGCCGGTGTAGGGCGGCTGCGCGCAGCCTACCCGTAGAGGTATTCTTAGCCGCCGTTCTATACGACCAAAACGGCAGGTATGGAAACCTGCCCTACCCCACGAATCCGCGTAGAGCCTAAAAAATGTGTTAGCATAGAGGCGACCCGCGCGGTCGCCTCTGTTAATTATAGCTAGTAGTCAGCGGATAAGGAATGGTGCACAAATAACTTGCGCATTTGGCATAGTCAGCGCAGGCGTAAAGCCTGCGGCTACATTGTAGGCGCACCCTTTATGGGTGCGTTTAGACGGTAATGAGCGCGTATGAACACTATTTTCTTGCACAGCCTTTTTCCAGTAAAGTCAAATATCTCCATGAAAACAGCCGAT
>CAZSIG010000634.1:0-2710 GCA_964606195.1 uncultured Anaerolineales bacterium | reverse complement strand
AGTAGACGAAGACGATTTAGTTTTATTAGTCAGCCACACCAGAAAAAGATATCTCATCCGTTTGACTGCCGATGCAGAGTTGCACACTCATCGCGGCATTGTGAAACATGACGACATTATCGGTAAACCTCTAGGTCGCGAAATCACCACCCATCTCGGTGCTCCTTTCGTTCTATTTACCCCATCCCTCTCCGATTTACTTCAAGAGATTAAACGCGCCACGCAGATTATTTACCCCAAAGACATCAGTTATATTTTACTTAATTTGAATATTCAGCCCGGCTGCCGCGTCCTGGAAGCGGGCACCGGCAGCGGCGGGCTAACCATCGCGCTGGCGCGGTATGTAGGCACGACCGGCATGGTCTATTCCTACGAGGTCAACGAGAACCCGCTGAACGTCGCGCGGCAAAATCTGGAGATGGTGGGGTTATCTGACCGCGTCACCTTAAAACAGCGCGATATCGCGAAGGGCTTCGACGAGACCGATGTCGATGCCCTATTTTTGGATGTGCGCGAGCCGTGGGACTTCATTGACCAAACTCGCGCCGCGCTGGTCGATGGGGGATTTTTCGGCGCGATAGTTCCGACCACCAATCAGGTGGCGCGGTTGATTCAGACGTTGATGCCCAATAATTTTTCGGATATAGAAGTATCTGAGCTGCTACTGCGCCATTACAAGGCTAATCCTAATCGCCTGCGGCCTACTGACCGCATGGTAGCGCATACGGGCTATTTGATCTTCGCGCGAAAAATGAGTGATATCACTAATTAGGACTTACGCAAATTCACCATAATTTAACCGCAGAGCGCGTCCCCGTGGGGGGATAAACGACGGACGCGGAGTTTTCTCAAAGGAATAATTTTGCCACTACCATACGCGGTCATACACCCCTGGATGTCTAAGTATTATGTACACCCTATGAAAGCGATTTAATTACGCCCTACATAGCTCTCAGCCCCCGTCCCCGGGGGCGTTATAAAATAGGACGATGTTTTTGCCGCAGCCGCCCCCGCGACGGGGGCTTAGAGCGAAATTAAAGTACTCTTATCATAGACCGAACATAACAGTTAGACAGCAAGGAGCATACCCTATCATTTAGGGTCATATTTTTCAGATGTTACAAATTACAGCCAAAACTCTGCGCGCTCCGCGTGCTCGGCGGTAAAAATACACCGAAATTGCGTAAGTCCTAAAAAGTCATATTCGCGGCGCGCTAAATAATTGTCCAGAAAACTCCGCGCCCTCGGCGGTAAATCTTTTTGAATCTGCGTAAGTACTAACTAATAATTAGCAAAGGGAGGAAAAACAGGATAATAATGAGTAATATCAGACGATTGGTATTGGATGTGTTAAAACCACATGAACCGAACATTGTCAAGCTGTCACAATCGCTGAGCGATCTCGATGGAGTTGACTCGGTCAATATCAGCATCTACGAGATAGATCAAAAGGTTGAAAATGCCAAGATAACATTGGAGGGACCGAATATTTTCTATGAAGAGGTAATTAACCTAATCAAAGATAACGGCGCGGCGGTGCATTCGATCGACGAGGCGGTCGCAGGTAAAGAGATTATTGACGACGCGGTAACACCGCAAGATACAGCAATGGGGAGGTAAATGTAAAAGTAGAGGGGTAAATCATTATGTTAGACGATTTTGACATACCTTGGCGCGGGCAATCCCGCGCGTATTCGAGTGGTAGTTTTATGAGTCCTATTAGTCGTAGAGTTCGAGAAATAAAAGAATATAGCGAGATCGCCGAGATTGGCGATATCGCGCGGCGTTATTTCGCCATGAATGCCTTCGACGGCGTCCTGACGATGATCGGGATCCTCATGGGCAACTTCGCGGCGGGAGTGGCGGATGCCCAAGTGGTTGTCTCCACCGGCTTAGCTACTTTAGTCACCATCAGCATTTCTGGCTTGTGGGGGGCGTATTTCACCGAGGCGGCTGAGCGCAAAAAGGAATTGGATGATTTGGGCAGCTACGTGATCGCTGACCTAAACGACACCAAGATAGGCAAAGCCTCGCGATTCGCCACCATCACTATCACACTGGTGGACGCCTTCGTACCCTCTATCGCGGGTATCATCGTCCTGTTGCCCTTCATCATCTGCTCTACGTTAGGAATAGTGCAGCAAGGTTACTATTTCTCGTTGGGAATGGCACTGGTCACGCTATTTGGGCTGGGCGGGTTCTTGGGCATGATGTCCAGAGAGAATGTCATCCTCGCGGGCATAAAGATGGTCGGCGCGGGCGTAGTCTCCATTCTCCTCAGCATGGCGCTGGATGTGACGCATTAGCATGCCCCGCACCCGTAAAGGGTGCGGCTACAATTCGCATAATGAAAAGGCTCTCGCGATTATCGCGGGAGCTTTTTTGTCGTTGTAGGCACAGGCTTTAGCCTGCGAGTAAGGGGCAGGTGCGACGCACTTTCTTCAGTGCGTCGCACCTTTCCCCCGCGTGGGGTGCTTGACTTCGGATTGAGAATGGGGTAAAATATTCAGCAATCGTTAGCACTTGTTTAATATTTCACACGTATGGAAAGGTAAGGGTAAGAAACAAATAATGCGATGTCCCAATTGCAAAACAGACAATCGCCCAGGAGCGCAATTTTGTGCGCGGTGTGGGTATCTGCTATTCGCCCCGCGCCGTTCTGATGGAACGATTATCCTGGGCACAGTGCTGGATGGGCGTTATCGGTTGC
>CAZSIG010000633.1:0-2720 GCA_964606195.1 uncultured Anaerolineales bacterium | reverse complement strand
AACTGAATCTTATGAATTTCTAACACTCCTCTAACACGATTCTAACACAAGTTAGTTATTATTTGACAGTAATCTTGAATAAGAAAGGAGGGAAAGAGTATGGTAGATATGATCAGGAGAAATCCTCTCGAAGAGCTACCAACAGCGCGAGATTTTCGCGACATGATGGAGCATTTTTTCGAGGGTTTAGAGACGGAGCTACCTTGGTCGTACAGTGACGCGAAATTGCCGATTGATATGTACGAAACTGCTGAAGCGGTAGTAGTTAAAGCCGATTTACCGGGCATGAAGGCTGAAGATTTAGACATAACTGTGACCGGAGACACATTAACCATCAAAGCCGAGTGCGCGGAGGAGCAGGGAGTAAAAGAAGAGCAATACTATCGTCGCGAACGGTGTCCGGGCACTCTGTCACGCTCTGTGCAATTGCCTAACATCATCAACACAGACGACGCGACTGCCAATTTCAAAGATGGTGTACTGACTCTGACTTTCCCCAAACTAGAGGAGATAAAAGCGAAAAGCATCTCAATCAAGGCCGAGTAGTCAAATATCCGCGCGATGGTTCAGCCTTTGCGCGGTGATGAGTGATTAGTTTGAGAAACCAATCTGAAAAAACAAAAGTAGAAAGGAGATACTATTATGGCTATAAATCTCAAACCGTTAGCTGACCGAGTGGTTATTGAACCATTAGAGCAGGAGGAAAAGACCGCGAGCGGTATTATTCTTCCCGAGACTGCGAAGGAAAAACCCCAACAGGGTGAAGTTCTAGCAGTGGGACCGGGCAAAATGTCCGAAGAGGGCAAGAGTTTGCCGATGACCGTTAAAGTGGGAGATCGCGTGCTCTATGCTAAGTACGCGGGTACTGAGGTCAAGTTGAATAGTGACAAGAAAGTATTGGTCATGCGCGAGAGTGACCTCCTGGCTATTGTAGAATAATGCCAGTTATTAGAAGGTAAGTATTAACAAGAAATAACGAAAATTAGACTAAGGAGAGTGAACTATGGCAAAACAGTTAATTTTCTCAGAAGATGCACGTCGTTCTTTGAAGAAGGGCGTTGATATTATGGCAAAAGCGGTCGGTACCACACTGGGACCGAAGGGCAGAAACGTCGCGCTGGACAAGAAATGGGGCGCGCCGACGATTACCCATGATGGGGTCACCGTCGCGAAGGAGATCGAGCTTGAGGATCCGTATGAGAACATGGGCGCGCAGTTGCTCAAAGAAGCTGCGACCAAGACTAACGATGTAGCGGGTGATGGTACGACGACCGCGACCGTATTGGCGCAAACCATCGTGAACGAGGGTTTGAAGAATGTAGCTGCGGGCGCGAACCCGATGCTGCTTAAGCGCGGGATCGAAAAAGCCGCGAAGGCTGTTGTACAATCTATTAAAGAGCAGTCTGTAGAGATTAAAGACAAAGAAGAGATCGCGAATGTGGCGGCGATTTCCGCGAACGACCGCGAAATCGGTGCGCTCATCGCGGAGGTTATGGATACAGTCGGTAAGGACGGAGTTATCACGGTCGAGGAGAGCAAAGGGCTGGAATTCGAGAAAGAGTACGTCGAGGGTATGCAGTTCGACCGCGGTTTCATCTCCCCTTACTTCGTCACCAATCCCGAGACGATGGAAGCAGTACTGGAAGATCCGTACATTCTGATCCATGACAAGAAAATATCCGCGGCGTCTGACATCGTTCCATTGTTGGAAAAATTGGTGCAGGTTGGTAAGCGCGAGTTGGTCATCATCGCGGAGGATATAGATGGCGAAGCGCTGGCTACGATGGTGCTCAACAAACTGCGCGGAGTGTTCAACTGTTTGGCAGTCAAGGCGCCCGGTTTTGGGGATCGCCGCAAGGCAATGTTGCAGGACATCGCGATTTTGACCGGTGGTAACGTCATCACTGAGGAGATGGGTCGCAAGTTGGAGACTACACAGATCAGCGATCTGGGACAGGCGCGCAAGGTGGTATCCACCAAAGACGAGACGACGGTCATCGAGGGCAAAGGCGACGAGCGCGAGATCAAAGGACGCATCGAGCAGATCAAGGCAGAGATCGAGAATTCCACCTCCGATTACGATCGCGAGAAGCTGCAAGAACGCTTGGCGAAGCTCGCGGGCGGCGTGGCGATCATTCGTGTCGGCGCGGCTACCGAAGTGGAGATGAAAGAGAAGAAGCACCGCGTCGAAGACGCCTTGTCAGCGACGCGCGCGGCAGTCGAAGAGGGTATCGTCTCTGGTGGTGGGGTAACGCTGCTCAACGCAATTCCGGCACTGGATAATGTAGAGTTCGAATTGCCCGAAGAGAAGACCGGCGTAGCTATTCTGCGCCGCGCTCTGGAGCAACCGATTCGCGGTTTAGTGGGCAACGCCGGCTTGGACGGCGCGGTGGTGATAGATACGGTAGCACGAATGCAAAAAGAGAAAGGGAGCAAGCATATCGGCTACGATGTCATCACTAACGAGTACTGCGATTTGGTAGAACATGGGATCATTGATCCCGCGAAGGTAACGCGCTCGGCAGTAGAGAACGCGGCTTCTATCGCCGCGATGATCTTGACTACTGAGGCATTGATCACCGACATTCCGGAGAAAGAGCCACCAGCACCGCAAGGTCCGCCTTCTCCATACTAAATCGATTGAAGTAAGCTAACAAAGCGGGGGAACAGTTTTTCTGTTCCCCCGCTTTTTATTTTTGCAAGAAGAAGCTACTAATTTT
>CAZSIG010000632.1:0-2720 GCA_964606195.1 uncultured Anaerolineales bacterium | reverse complement strand
GCCGCGTCGCGGTCGACGATGCCCATAATGCGCCCCTCGTAAATCACCGCGATGCGGTCGGACAGGGCGCGAATCTCGTCGAGGTCTTCGGAGATGAGCAGCGTCGCGGTGCCCGCCTCGCGCTGTTCCAGCAGGCGTTGGTGAATGTACTCACTCGCGCCGATGTCCACGCCGCGCGTCGGCTGCGCGGCGATGAGCACGTCGGGGCGGCGATTCAATTCGCGCGCCAATATTGCCTTTTGAATGTTGCCGCCGGAGAGATTTTTGAGCGGGGTGGCGATGGTGGGTGTTTTGACGCTGTAACTCTCTACCAGGCGCGCCGACTCGGTTTTGATGGCGTTGAAATCCATAAAAGTAGCGCGAGAGTAGGGGGCGCGGTCGTGGTCGAGCAAAATCAGGTTCTCCGACACCGAGAATTCCTTGATAGCGCCATCTCGCATTCGCTCTTCAGGAATATACGACATGCCCGCGTCGATGTGCGCGGCGGGCGAGGCGTGGGTAACATCTTTGCCTTGCAACGTAACGCGCCCCTTGTCGATTTCGCGCAGCCCTGCAAGAGCTTGTGCCAATTCGCGCTGCCCGTTGCCGGAGACGCCCGCCAAGCCTAATATCTCATTGGCGCGAATGGTGAAGGTGACGCCCTCTACTGCGGCGGTGCCGCGGTCGCTGTTTACCCACAAATCCTCGACTTGTAGCCGCCCCGCGCCCGCGTCGAGGAGTGCACATTCGTAACTCAAAATCACCTCGCGCCCGACCATCATGCGCGCTAAATCGGTCTTGGTCACATCTTTGGTCAGACATGCTCCGACGTTGCGCCCATCGCGCAGCACGGTGACGCGATTGCTGATAGCGAGTACCTCGTGCAGTTTGTGCGAGATGAAAATCAGGGCATGTCCTTCGTTCGCCATTTGGCGCAGGGTGACGAACATATCGTCCACTTCCTGCGGTGTGAGTACCGCGGTCGGCTCATCGAGTATCAATAGTGACGCGTTGCGGTAGAGTGCCTTGATGATTTCGACGCGCTGCTGCTCGCCGACCGCGAGCTGCCAGACGTAGGCATGTGGGTCGACGCGTAAGCCGTACTGTTCGGCGAGTTCGTTAATGCGTTTTTCAACTTTATCCAAATCGAGCATCGGTTCCCGAGATGAACGCAGTCCCAGCGCGACGTTCTCAACTACGGTCAACGAGGGCACCAGCATGAAGTGCTGATGCACCATGCCGATGCCCGCCTCGAACGCGTCTTTCGGTGAGTTAAACTCCTGCGACGCGCCGTCGATGAGGATTTGTCCATCATCCGGCTGGTACAGCCCAGCTAATTGGCGCATCAAGGTACTCTTGCCCGCGCCGTTCTCGCCTAGTAACGCGTGTATCTCGCCCGCCTTGACATCGAAATTGACACAGTCGTTCGCCAAGACGCCCGGAAAACGTTTGACGATGTCAACCATTTCTACATGTTCAATATGAGGTTGTCTCGCGGTATTATTGTTGGACATAAATTTTCCTCCTGTGAATGAATTCACAGGCTGCCATGATAAACATGCTGAAGCATGTTACTGACTTGAATGAACAAGCCCCAACACGCTTCAGCGTATTTTGAGTAGCAGACTCCGAATTCATTCGGGGTTATTCGGGCAACGGCGCGATCGAGCCATCCTTGATCCCTTCGATGGCTTTGTCCGCGGCGGCTTTCACGTCATCGGGAACGTCAATTTGGTCATTGTACGTAATCTTCAGTCCGCCGTTCTTGAAGGTCAGGGTGTACGCCTTGCCGCCGTAGACGCCCGCCTGGTGGCTCTTAATCATATCGTTGAGGATGCCGGTCCAATCGTAGACCTGATTAGCCAGCACCGCTTCGGGCGCGAGGGAGGTCTGGTCCCATTGCGTACCGAACCAATACGCGCCCTTCTCTTTCGCGACGCCAATCGCGCCGACTACCGACTGCGATGAGCCGGTCAGCATGTCCGCGCCTGCCTGAATGTGCGTCTCCGCGGCAGCCGCCATCAGCGAGACATCGGAGAAGGAGCCGGTGTAGGAGACGTTCACTTCTGTGCCCGGTTTGGTCGATGTCGCACCATACACGAAGCCATCGACGTATAATTTCGCGTCGCCCGCCTCGACCGGACCACTCACGCCAAGCACGCCCGACTGCGACATCAGCGCGGCGACGACGCCAAGCACGTAGCCGCCCTCCTGCGCCTCTGCCTGATACGCGAAGACATTTTCTATGCCATCCGCCTGGAAAGTATTGAGCGAAGTGCCCCACGCGAAGCTGGTTTCGGGGAAGTCCGGCGCGATTTGCGCCAACGATGTACCGTACTGCGAACCGTGCGCGATGATGAGATTGTAGCCCTCCGCCGCGTAGTCGCGTATTGCCGCTGCCGCGTCGGGGACTTTGAACATCCCCTCGGAGTAGGCGATTTCAACTTTGTCTTCGCCGCCCATCTCCTCTTGAATCGTCAGCAATCCTTCGTACATGGATTGGCTGAACGCCATGTCGGTGATGGAGCTGGGCATGACAATCGCGATACGCAGCTTGCCGTCGCCCGCTTGACCACCTCCTCCCCCCGCGCAGCCGCTGACGACTAGCGCGGTCACCACCATAAGTAGCCCTAAACGTAACCCTATCTTTTTCATTTGTCTTTTCCTCCTCATCTATACTAAAAGGTTAATATTTACCATAGAGGCGCGGGGTTCCGCGATTCTATGGGTTTACGCGGTTA
>CAZSIG010000631.1:0-2722 GCA_964606195.1 uncultured Anaerolineales bacterium | reverse complement strand
GTGGTTATTGACCCTGAGGAAAAAGTATTACTCGTACGGCATAGCTACAAGCGCGAACATGAATGGGGATTGCCCGGTGGTTCTATCAAACGCGGAGAGGAATTTGAACACGCGTTGTATCGAGAGATAAAAGAAGAAACCGGAATCGAAGTTAATGTTGGTCCTTTATTACAGGTATTCGCGCCAGTCGAGAAGCCGGTAGTTGATTGTGTGTTCACCTGCTCCCCGCAGTTTCCACAACAACCAAAACCTGATGGAGGTGAGATATTAGAAGCCAGGTTCTTCTCTTGGGGGCAATATCCTGTAAGTTTAACAATTGAAGAGAGTATAGCTATAGAAAAGGCTTATCAGCTTCGCCGCGGTGAAGCTAGAGCCATTGGGATAGGAGGAAGTTAAATATGTCAAAGACAACAATTTTGGTCGTGGAAGATGACGAGACTGTATTGTCTCTCATGGAACATAGTTTAGGAAATCGCGGGTATGAGGTCATTACGGCTGAAACCGGCGAGGATGCTCTGAGGATCGCGCGCGACACACAACCTAATTTGATCCTGTTGGATATAATGATGCCCGACATGGATGGTTGGGAGGTATGCGAGCAGTTACGAAAGTCCTCAACGGTACCTTTGATTTTCATTACGGGGCTTAGAAGTGAAGAGGACGTAATACGCGGACTGAAGATGGGGGCGGATGACTATGTCATGAAACCATTCAGTCTGGACGTGCTCTACGCGCGCATCGACGCGGTGCTGCGCCGCGCCACTTTGGGCAAGTACGATGATAAGGCTAAGCGTTTGTTGCAAGTGCAGGATATAACGATTGACCAAGAACGGTACGAGGTAAGCCAAGGGGAGACCTTACTGCAGTTGAGCCGCACGGAATACGAACTGTTGCGAGTCCTGATGATGCGCGCGGGCACGGTCGTTCCGCGCGATGAGCTTTTCAGAATGGTATGGAAATCGGATCGCACCAGCGATACGCGCGCGGTGAACGTCTACATTCGCCACCTGCGAGTGAAATTAAATGATGATTTCTCCGAGCCGAAGTATATCGATACCGTACGCGGTATAGGTTATCGATTCATCGAAGGTGAAAAGGACAAGGAAGAAGAGGTCGAGGAAGAAGAGACGGAAGAGACGGCACAAGAGCAAGAGGAAGAGCAGGGGCAAGAAGCGTAATAAAGACTGACTACGCGCGCATAGACTTCCGAAGTCTATCAGACTTCGGAAGTCTCAACCATATTAGGACTTTCGCTACGGGGGTAGCGAGCCAACCGCGTTGGCGGGGTTTGACTATGAATGACCGCGAATGCCCAACGCGATGGGGCTATCTACCCTGTGCAAGCGAAAGTCCTAATTAGATAACTTTCAAAGGAATGAACTACCTGAGCGTGCCCATCGGGGGTGTGACCACACCGTAGCCGCAGGCTTTACGCCTGTATTGATCGCGTCGATGAAAACGACTTCAAAACAAAAACAACTGAACATGCAACGATGTAAGCGGTTAGCGTTGCTGACCGCTTTTTTTAGGAGCAAAAATAGATGATGAAACCCCGACACTTGCTGATTATACTGCTACTGGGCGCAGTTGGCTTGGCAGGGTGTGTCGCGGAGACTAACCCCGCGCCGCCCTCACCCACTGCCGTCAGTCTCGCGCCCTCCCCAACGAAGACGAAACCCCCGACGGCAACGCGCACTTCGACCGCGACGAACACGCCGCAGCCCACAGATACGCCCTTGCCGACTGTCACGCCCACCCCCACCGCGCTGCCGATCGACATCACGATAGTTCACTCTAACGATACTTGGGGCTATTTATGGCCTTGCGGTTGACGCCCCACGATTGGAGGTGTAGCCCGGCGGGCTACCTACATCAAAAGCGTGAACGCGAAGAACTTGCTCATCTTGGATTCTGGTGACAGTTTGATCGGTGATCGCCCTCCCGCGACGACGACTAAGGGAAAATCCAGCGTTGAGATTCTCAATATGCTGAGCTATGATGCCATCGCGTTAGGATTGCGCGATGCCACTTTGGGAGTAGAAGAGTTAAAACAGCGCATCGCGGAGGCGAAATTCCCCATTTTGTCCGCGAATTTGGTGATCTCTGGCACTAACGATCTACTGACTGAACCATACGTTATCAAGTCAATGGAGAGACACAAAATCGCGCTGATAGGCTTAACCGATGAAGGGACGCGAGATAAGCTACAATCGAGCGATCCATTGGAGACGATGCTGCATGTCATGCCCGAGGTTGAGATGAAGGCAGATATTGTGATCGTGTTGTCCCACGCGGGCTGGAAGGTGGATAAACAGATCGCACAACTGGTACCCAACATCGACTTGATTCTGAGTGGCGGTATGGATAAATGGGATAATCCCATCGTAGTTCAACCACATGGTACCTTACTTGTGCGTTCTGAAATACCTAGTCCCGGACATGCCGGAAGATATTTGAGCAACGTGCAACTGCAATTTGACAGCGCGGGGAAGTTGGCGAAACACAAATGGACGCGAGTTAAATTAGATCCCAACGTAGGCGACGACGCCGAAGTTGTCGAATGGACGAAGAAGTATCGATAATCGCGCCGCGCCTCGCGCAACCTATCGCGATCTTATGCGTATAGTGAGTGAATGTAGTTAAAGCATAAAGTTAGATTTAGTGTATCAGGAGGTACAAATATGAGCATAGATTTTTCTAAAATATTGCAGCGAGCATGGGA
>CAZSIG010000630.1:0-2734 GCA_964606195.1 uncultured Anaerolineales bacterium | reverse complement strand
CCCGCACGGGGGCGCCCTCAGCGGTAAAAATAACCCGAAGTTGCGTAAGTCCTGTTTGAGAAAGCCTTACACCTACTCTCCAGCGCGCCATCCCTATTGCGCTCTTTTCATCATTCTCTATCTAACCGCGCAGACGGTTGCGCATACGGTCTCGTTCTGCCGCGCGCACGAGTTTGGCGAGGGAATTGCTGGCGCGATTGGCGCGCTCTCGCCAGAACTGTGGATCAGCGGGATGTTCTATGAGAGAACGCAGGAACAAGCCACAGTTGAATACTGTCTCCTGAGTCAGATTACCTCCCGCGGCACCATTCTCCTCGAGCGCCGCGCTTATCTCTTGTATTAGCCGCTCTAAGTCCTGAAGTTGCTGTTGTTTATCCATTGCTTCTCATTTCTCACGTTACCAGTAGGGCAGGTTTCCATACCTGCCGTTTTTCTGCAGAGAAACTCCGCGTTCTCCGCGTCTCTGCGGTGAAAAATACTCCCCGCGAACGAAGTTGCCGCAGATTATTTATTCTCTTTCAAAATATGGCGCAAAACATCCAAAGTGGATTGATGTCGATCGCGCTCCGGTATATTCTGCAACCGCTCAATCAACAGCCTAACCAGCGCGGGATTAACCTGCGCCAATTCACGTACTAGCTCCTTCCAATCCTCGCGTACGCGATTAACCTCGTGTGAGTTTAGCCAAACTGCCATTTTGATCGGGGGCGTCTGTCCAGGCGCGACGCTGTAGGTCATCTTTCCCCTAGCCGCGGCGATTGTAAAATAGAACGACAAGACCGCGGGATACAATCGCACTACTTTATCCCATACCGGCTCGCCGTCGCGTAACAACGCGAAGAAAGCTAGGTAATATTGTTTGGCGCGGTCGTAATCGCGGCGGTTGTACCATTCACCCGCGCGCACCGAACAATAACTCGCCATGTACCACTGAAAATCGTCGAGGCTCGCGCCGGGAGAGCGTTGTTGTACCAGGCTTTCCTGTATTTTTAGGGCTTGTAGAAAGTACTTCGCGCTCTCGGCAAAATTCTCGGTACGCAACGACATTCCGCGTTGAAACTTCTTCTCCGCCAACGCGAGGGTGAGTTTGCCATTGAGAATTGGTAGTTTAACTGATTGCAAATCGCCTCGCACTGCTGCGAATGCCGGCTGCGCAAGCAGTTCTTGTATCTTCTCGTAGGAGATGCCCACATACTCCCCATTTATTACCTTAAGCTGCTTATTCTTTTTCATCTGCTGCAACATCTGCTGAACATAGTCTTGCTCATCGGCGCGACCGAACAAGACGAAGGACAATGCCCTGACCTGTAAAGGTAAGTTCACCTCCGCGAGCTTACGAATATAAACTGCCTCAGCCTCGCGCGAGAACTTCTCCAACCCGACTCCTCTTTTCACCGCTACTGGTGCCAGAAACGAGGGAGGTTCTCCCTGATAATCTAAAAAGTTCGTGCCATAAGCCAATCGCGCCGCGGTGCGTAGGACTACTCGAGGACGCAAGACGTTTTCCGCGTCGTAGCTCTCTTTCAAGCGGTCAATCACCTGATTCAAATTCAAGCGGTAAGGTTGTTCCTGCAAAGTCAAGAATATATCAGCCAGAATTTCGCGCCGCGTGCGGAACTCAATCACCCGCAAACCACTGTCCGCCAGATACAATTTATATTGCTCTGTCATATCTAGCACAGAGCGTCGCCGCGTATCCGATGGCTGAGTAGCCGCGCTGGGCAAGCCGACGTATAGATTTCTCCCTTCCCATTTCAAATCAACCAGGTCGCGATTATCTAACAAAAAGTCCTTAAACTGCCGATACCCCAGCGATAGTTCGCTGAAGTCGGGAGCAAAGGCGAGCAATGCTTGTTTCAGGCGCATCGCGGAAACCGTCGGGCGGTCAGCCTGCACCAAAGTTCGCAGCGAACGGCTGAGCGCGTCGCGTGCCTGTTGCATCTGGGTGCCTATCTCTGCCGTTTCATCCTCTCCGATTAACGATTCATAGAAGACAAACTCATCGCACGCGTTGACCAGCAACTCGCTGGTAGCCCCGCGCACCCCCGCGCCGATTGCCTTCTTGCCATATTCGCGCACTTTGGTCATCAGACTGGAAAAATCGCTATCACCTGACAGAATGACGATGGTATTTATATACCGTCGCGTGAACACGACTTCCATCACGTCGATCGCGATGCGAATATCGGCGCGGTTTTTGCCCCCCCTTTGCACCGAGTACGAGTATAACTGAATCAAATCGATCGCGTTCTCGTTTAACACCGGGCGATAACGTTCGAAGCGGCTCCAGTCGCCATAGGCGCGCCTGATTGCAATATATCCGCGCATCTTAAGCGCGTCCAACAACATCGTTAAATCTAGTTCGCCATATTCTTTTTCCGAAGCTACAGCTAAATTTTCAAAATCTACAAACACTGCCAATTGCAGTGGTTCCGAATTTTTTTCTTCTTCCAACACTAATTTCTCCTATATTTTTTAATTACTCCACCAAAAATTTTCAGTGGATTTAGTGAATTAAGCTGATTAAACCGCGCTGATTGATATTCATACGCGGTCATACAAAGTCAAAAATCTGCTCTATATGCTTAATCCGCTGACTATTCTCCCTTTTTTCAGGGAACTCATTTTTTAACTCTACTGAAGGAACTCGAAATTTCACCGCCGAGGTCACAGAGATTATAATGGCTCTAAGCGGATTCGTGGGGTAGGGCAGGTTTCTTACCTGCCATTTTTG
>CAZSIG010000629.1:0-2735 GCA_964606195.1 uncultured Anaerolineales bacterium | reverse complement strand
TTAATTTCGCTCTAAGCCCCCGTCGCGGGGGCGGCTGCGGCAAAAGTCGCGTCCTATGCCCTAAAGCCTCCGCGGACGGGGGCTGAGAGCCATGTAGAACGTAATTAAGCTGCTTTCATAGGGTGTACATAATACTTAGACACCCAGGGGTGTATGACAGATATTAAAAATCTTTTCTGATAATCTCCGCGCTCACCTTTTATCTCCATACAGGGACGCTCTTTGCAGTGAATTACAGCGCGGTTTGTGTAAATCCTAACCAATAAACTGTGACGCTTGCCATTCGCGACTCGTTGTAGTATACTGCGTCTGCACAAAGCTCAAATGTGAGGATGCACAGTTTATGCACAGGCAAAAAAAGCGACGCGGGGCATTTTTAATTCGTTCGTTATTCATTCTCGTCGACCTTTATCTAATAGGCATACTCGTTTGGATAAACCTCCACAATCTCTTCGCCGATCGCTGGTGGTGGCTTTTCAGCCTTAACTCCTTCGCGATATATCTTTTCATCCCCTTGCCGCTGACGATTATCATTGCCCTATTGTCGCGCCGCGCCGAACACTGGCTTGGCAACGCGGCGGTGTTGCTAATTTGGCTCATGCTTTATGGAGAGCTTTTCATACCCCGCCAACCGCGCGCCCGTGCCAGCGCGCCGACGCTCACCGTGATGACCTATAACATGTATGGCTACAATCAATATGCCGACCGCGTTGTAGAGACGATTCGCGCCGCAGACGCGGATTTAATCGCCATTCAGGAACTGTCTTCCGCCGCCGCGAATGCTATTGAGCAAGAGTTGCACCAAACTTATCCATACCAAATATTCGACATTCGTGGAGGCGTCAGTGGCATGGGTGTCATCAGTCGTTATCCACTTACCGCGTACCAAGAAACCCTCGCTGGCGAATATTGGGTCGGCCCGCCGCAGGTTTTGACGTTGAAGTTCCACGATACGTCGGTCACGATATTGAACGTTCACGCTATGGCCACAGGAGTACGTTCCCCAGCTATGATGGAAGCGACCATTGGGGCGCGCGAAGAACAGGCGCGCGTCATCGTGGAGTTCATCGCGGCGCGTGACGAACCGCTGATTTTACTTGGTGATCTTAATGTCACCGATCGAAACCATGCTTATGAGCTGATCGCGGCGCATGTGGAAGACGCGTGGCGCGCTGCGGGATGGGGTACGGGACACACTTTTACCAACGCGATGACGCCGGGGAATGCTCCCGCGAGAGTGACCGGCATCCCCGCGCTAGATTGGCTGGTCAGGATCGATTACGTTTTCCATTCAACGCACTGGCGCGCCGCCGAAGCGCGCATCGGTCTTTGGGATAAAATCTCAGACCATCGCCCGGTCGTAGCAACGTTGGCGTTTACGCCACAATAGAATAGACTTTACACAAACTCGAACCTCACCGCAAAGAGCGCGGAGAGTGTCGTGAGAAATTGGCTCTACGCGGATTTGTGGGGTAGGGCAGGTTTCCATACCTGCCGTTGGGGGTGCTAATGACCTAGAACGGCGGCTAAGAAAGCCGCCCTACGTCAGCATTACGCACCGCGTGGTAGCGCGACTTATCATATCTCCCCCAAAATATGCGTTGATCCGAGAAATTTTTGTGATTGTCATACCCAGTCATAAGAGTTCATTAAAAGTCATATTCGCGGCGCGATAAAAAACTATCCAGAAAATTCTGCGCTCTCCGCGTGCTCGGCGATAAAAAAATACACCGAAGTTGCGTAAGTTCTATATATATGACGCGGTTTGGGCTAATCAAGAATACAAAAATCCGCGTAAATCAGTTAAATCAGGAAAATCCGCGTTCCATTAACTTTGGATGGAGAAAAAATGACAAATCCCGCAAAAAGTATTGAACATCTCAGTTATTCCTCAATCAGCACTTATCTAATGTGTGGCCGCTGTTGGAAGTTTCGTTACCTAGACAGAATCCCCGCGCCCACATCGCCCGCGCTGGCTTTCGGCGGCGCGTTTCACAACACCGTCGAGGCTTACGTCAAGAACATCGCCCTGGAGGGGAAAAGTGCCGCGCTGCTCGAGATTTGGCAACGCGAATGGAATGCCAAACTGACGCAAGTGGCAGAGAAGCTCGCGTGGGGCGGCGATACTCCGGACGGACTTTTTGAACAGGGTACGCACATCTTTGGATTACCAGAGGTGGTCCAGTTCGTCGATGAGATTATACCTTTGCTCAAATCTGATGGCACTGCGCACATAGAAGACCGCGTGGAGATGCAAGTCCCCGGCGTCCCTGTGCCCATCATCGGCTACATCGACATCATCGCTGACGACGGCATTCCCGGCGATTTCAAAACCTCATCCAAATCATGGTCGGAGCGTCAGGCACAGAGTGAACTCCAACCGGTCTTTTATCTCGCGGCGTTGGGGCAATTGGGCTATGATGGCAATCCGGAGATGTGCTTTAGGCACTACGTTTTCGTCAAAACCAAAAAGCCCAAAGTTCAGGTCGTCGAGACGCGCCGCGATGCCGCCGAGATTCCCTTTTTGTTTGAGCTAATTCGCGAGGTTTGGAGAGGGATCGACGCGGGGATATTCATTCCTAATCCAACGACGTGGAAATGCTCCCAGAAATATTGCGAGTATTGGGAAGTATGCCGCCAGGAATTGCGCGGTTAATCAGTTAATCACAAAGAACACTAACAGGACTTACGCAACTTCGGGTTATTTTTACCGCCGAGGGCGCGGAGAGCGCAGA
>CAZSIG010000628.1:0-2737 GCA_964606195.1 uncultured Anaerolineales bacterium | reverse complement strand
ATCGCGCCATCCTCCCGCAGCAGCTCGCGGAGCAGCACCAGGCGCGGGTACATCATGCAGAGCCACTTATCGTGGCGGCTCAGATCATCGCGCCCGACCGTATCACCGAGCCAAGCGCGCATCTGCGGGCTGTTCACATTGTCGTTATAGACCCAGTTCTCGTTACCGGTGTTATACGGTGGGTCGATGTAGATGCACTTGACCGCGCCCTTGTAATAGGGCAGCAGCGCCTTGAGCGCGGCGAGGTTATCCCCCTCGATCAGCATATTCCCCGCGTCTGCCGCGCCGCCGGACAATTTCGCGTCACATTCCAGCAGCCGAAACGGCACCTCGTGATGATGTTCGATGACCGCGTCCTTGCCAATCCAGTTTAGCGTAGGCATAGCAATTTCTCTCCATTCAGACTTCCGAAGTCTTCGAGACTTCGGAAGTCTAAGTAACTCTCACATTGCAGGTAAAGTATACCAAATTGCCCTATATAGCACAAAAAGACGCGGGCGCGGCAATCGCCGCGCCCGCGTCGAATGAAGAGGCGCAATGGGATTGCGCCCTGGAGAACTACTAGTACTTACGCAGTTTCAAAATTATTTTACCGCAGAGAACGCGGAGAGCGCGGAGTTTTCTGGATAGTTTCTTGTCGCACGGTGAATATGAATTTGCTGAGTGTTTTTGACCGCGTATGACCGTTAAGAAACGCGTTTCTTAATCTTCTCCGCGTCCGCAGCGTTCTCTGCGGTTAATCACTACATGGTCTGCATAAGTCCTGCTACTCTATCACAGGGCGCAATCCCTATTGCGCCATTACGTTCTTCAGCACTACCGGCAAAAATACCCAATAGCTCTTATTATACTCATAAGCCCCGATGTCGGGCGCGTCGCCGAAGGGGCGCGCGGTGCCCAGAATATCCTCCGCGGGCATATTATCGGGATCCGCCGCGCCGATTGCCGGGCTGTTCGCCGCGGCCGCGCCGTAGTTATTCACCAAGCGCAAGAAAGCCGCGCGTATGGAGCTTGAACCATCGGCGAACTGCCCCGTGTCGGGATTCCAGCGCGGCAGCACCAGCGCGGTCTGGGCGGGCAGCAGCGGGTCGCCGACGACGCGGTGGGCATCGTCACTCACCTCGATGATCGATTCGGAGGAGGTGGGGAACGGGTTGCCCGCGTTCCAGAACAGGTTGTTATCGAAAGTGAAATTGTTAGTGTTGTTGCCGCGATTGAACGTATCGCCCATCGTGCCGGTTGGGTCCGCCCAGATGTTGTTGTGCAGGTGAATTTGGTCGTTCGCGGGATTATCGCCATAGGTGAGGATGCGCGCCCCGAACTCCTTCGCGGGCATATCGCCGATCACCGTATTGGCGCGAATGGTCACGCTGTATACTCCCATCAACTGAAACGGGGAGCGAATCTGCTGTGTATTATTGCCGAGCATCAGATTGTTCTCAATCAGCACATCCCGCGCCTCGTGATTGGCGGTGCCATCCTCACCGACGCGGACGAATCCCTGCCCGCTGGAGCCTTCCCAGTGCAAAAAGACGTTGCGCCGCACCGCGATATGCTCGCTGCCCAACACGCCATCGCTGTCCCCGTTGCTATCCTTTATCACGATGAAACTGCTGGTGTCGTCATCGCTGCGCCCGCTCCCCGCGAAGTCATTGAAGAAGATGTTATCCTGAATGACCACGTTAGTCACGCTGTTGACATCCATGTGCTCATCGCTGCCCGCCTGATTGTAAAACACGTTTCCCTCGACCGTCACATCCCGCGCCCCGTTGTTGATCTTGAGGATGTCGTTGTTGTAGCTGTCGTGCAAGACATTATTGCGGATGGTGATGCGCCCGGTCGCGTCGTCTCCCTCGATCAAATCTTGAATCTGAATGACCAACGCCCCCGCGCCCGCGCCGCTGTGCGCGATGTCGAACCCCTCCAGCGTGATTCCCTGCCCGTAATAGCTAGTTACCACTGTACCATCATGGCGCAGCCGCGCCTGATAGGGAATTTCGGAACGAACAGTGACGCCTTGTGAAAACGTACCGCGCAGCCGTATGCGCCCCTCGTAAGTGCCGGGACGCACTAAGATCGTGCTGCCGTCCACGACGCTGTCGAGCGCGTGCGTGATCGTCGCCCAGGGGGCGTTCAGCGTGCCATCGCCGGTGTCATCGCTGCCGTCCGTCGCGACGTAGTAGATACTCCCCTGCGCGGTCGCCCGCGCCGCGCCGATGGCGAAAATCAATATCCCCAACACCAAAAACAGTTTTTTGAACATTTTGTATCCTCCAGAGTAAGCATAGGTCAAACCTAAATCTTCGCTCTAAGCCCTCGTCCGCGAGGGCGTCTAGGAATTAGGGCTTTCTCAAAGTCGCGCGGTTTGCATAATATGTCACCCTGAGCCCCCGTGTGGGGATAAACTACGCGCAGGGTCTCGTTCTCCCGTTAATTTGGCTCATGCTAAGCAACAGGTAATACTTATAGCGAAAACGAGATGCTTCACGGCGTTCAGCAGGACATCTTGAGCTGGAGTTTACTAGAGTTTTGACCACGCGATTTGTACTTTGAGAAAGCCTTAGTCTAGGAATAGGGCGCGACTTAGGGCTTAGTCGCCCCCGAGACGGGGGCTTGGAGCTATCTGATGAGACATATGCCGCTAAGGAATGAGAATTAACAGGACTTACGCAGACTATGTAATGATTAACCGCCGAGCACGCTGTGGACGCGGAGAAGATAAAGAAAAGAATTTATT
>CAZSIG010000627.1:0-2740 GCA_964606195.1 uncultured Anaerolineales bacterium | reverse complement strand
GGCTTCCCCACCCACTTGATCAAGCGCGGTTCGAACGGGTTGCTTAAGTCCGGATGATTAGGCAGAATACGCAAGGCGTAGCCATGCTTACCGCTGCGCGTGCAGGGCAGTTGACCCACAAAATTACAATATCCCGCCGCATCGCGACCCGCGCAGCGCATCCGAATGACCTCAGCTTCCTCGATCCTATCCCATGCGTCCATCAATCCATAGTAAAGCTCCACCGAGACATCCGTAGGACCAAACCCGCCCAAATAAACGCGCGCCTGAACTGCCAATTCATCCCCGACGGTCAAATCTGAAACATCACCGTCATCTATCTGCTCTACCCGTATCTTATCCCACTCACGGTAGAGCTTTTCTCTCCAAACCACAAACTCCTTAACCTGTGACATGTCATCTTGCACCATATGCTCGTAACGTTCTCGCGCCGGGTGATACATCTCTGTAGTATACTGCTTGACCACGCGGTGCATGTTGAAAAAGGGACAAATAGACATCAGCGACGCCTTCATCATGTCAATCCAATTATGGGGCAGACCATCGCGCCCGCGTTCGTAGAAAAGTGGCACCACCTCTCGCTCTAGCAAGTGATACAACGCATTTGCCTCAACTTCATCTTGATACTCATGATCATCGTACTCCTCACCCTTGCCAATAGCCCACCCGACGCGGTGATTGTAGGCTTCATCCCACCATCCATCGAGAATACTGAGATTTAGCGAGGCATTAGCCGAGACCTTCATACCACTGGTGCCGCTCGCCTCACGCGGACGGCGCGGGGTATTCAGCCATACATCGACACCCTGAGTCAGATAGCGCCCCACGTTCATGTCATAGTTCTCGATGAAAACTATGCTTGAGCGGAATGGTTCCTCGCGCGCCAGATGAATCAGCTTCCGAATCAATTCCTTACCCGCATTGTCCTTAGGGTGCGCTTTCCCCGCGAAGATCAACTGCAACGGTCGTTCTTTATCGCTCAAAATCTTTGCCAACCGCTCTTTGTCCCGCAGAAGCAACGTCGCGCGTTTATATGTGGCGAACCGTCTGGCGAAACCAATCGTTAATGACTCGGGATGCAAAACCTCGTTAGCGTAGTCCACCTCAGTGGGTCCCGCGCCGCGCTGGATAAGCTGTTGGTGCAGCCGCCGTCGCGTGAAGGCGACCAGCCGTTCGCGGCGGCGTTCGTGCGTGCGCCAGAGTTCCTCATCGGGGATATCTTTCACGCGCTGCCAAATCTCGGGATCATCCGGGTCTTGTTGCCAACGCGGACCTAAATAACGATCGTAGAGGCTCTTCATATCACCAGAGATCCAAGAACCATAGTGGATGCCATTAGTCACATGCGCGATGGGTACTTCATCTTCCGGGACATCAGGCCATACACTCTGCCACATATGACGCGAGACATTACCGTGCAATTTAGCCACACCATTGCTCTTACTCGCGAGCCGCAACGCCAGAATCGCCATGCTGAAACTCTCACTCTCGTTATCTCGATTCTCCCGGCCCAAGCTCAGAAAATCCTTCATGGAGATACCAAATTTCGCCGCGTAGTGTCCCAAATATTTCTCCACGATGTTCGCGGGGAAGATGTCAATCCCCGCGGGCACTGGTGTATGTACCGTAAAGACCGTGCCCGCTTTCACCGCCTCCAATGCCTCGCGGTAAGACAGCCCGCGTTTCTGCATCATGTGCCAAATACGCTCTAATCCCAAAAACGCAGAGTGCCCCTCGTTCATGTGGCAGACAAGCGGTTCAACTCCCACCGCGTATAACGCGCGAATTCCCCCGATGCCCATCATCATCTCTTGCCGCACGCGCCATTCCGCGTCGCCCCCGTACAACTGCGCAGTGATCCCGCGCGCCTGCATGGTGTTCTTCTCGACGTTGGAATCGAGCATATACATCGGCACGCGCCCTACCTGAATTCGCCATACTCGGGCATATACCAACCCTTCGGGATACTCGACCGAAATCTCTATCGGTGTTCCATCGGGATGGCGCATCAGCTCCACCGGCATGTTATAAAAATCGTTCTGCGCGTACTCCTCCTGCTGCCAGCCATCGGCGTTGAGATACTGGCTGAAGTATCCCTCTTGATACAACAATCCCACGCCGACAAAGGGCAAGCCCAAGTCACTCGCGCTCTTGACATGATCGCCCGCCAGCACCCCCAAGCCGCCGGAGTAAATCGGAATACACTCCGTCAAGCCGAACTCCGCGGAGAAGTAGGCGATGCGCGCCTTTTCGGGGTATTCTCCATATTCTTTCTGATACCACGCTTTGCGCTTTATGTACTCATCAAACTGCCGCGTCACACGGCTCAGATGCGCCAAAAAGCCCTCATCGCGAGCGGCTTCCTCCAGCCGCTCTTGCTTGATCATGCCCAACATCAACACCGGATTGTGATAGGTCTCCTCCCACAACTCGCGGTCCAACCGCCGAAACAGCGCGGTTATCTCGAGGTTCCACGCCCAATACAAATTATACGCCAACTCCCGCAGCCGCTCCAGCTTGCGCGGTAGTGTGGGAGTTATATTAAAAGTATGTATAGGTTTCATAAGCTTCACTCCTCCTTAAAAAACACCTAAACTTGGGTAAATACATATTGGGTCAATTTTACTGCAAAGTAACCGCGAAGGCAAGTAAAGTGATACGTGAAACGTGATGCGTAAAACGTAATGGCTCTACGCGGATTCGTGGGGTAGGGCAGGACTTTCTCAAAGTATAACCGCGC
>CAZSIG010000626.1:0-2754 GCA_964606195.1 uncultured Anaerolineales bacterium | reverse complement strand
CCCGCCGCGCGCGGTCGATGCCTTTCTGCGCCTGTGTCGCGTAGCCCCCAAATTCCTGCCCCAACCTAATCGGCGTGGCATCCTGCAAATGTGTGCGGCCAGTTTTGACGATGTGGTCGAATTGTTGCGCTTTGCGATTTAGGGATTTATGTAAGTGCTTCAGCGCGGGGATAAGCTCATCCAGTATCGCCAATACCGCCGCGATGTGAATGACTGTTGGAATGACGTCGTTGCTCGATTGGCTGGCGTTGACGTGGTCATTGGGATGTACTGGCGTTTTGCTGCCGATTTCGCCGCTCAAAAGCTGAATGGCGCGGTTAGCGATGACCTCATTGGCGTTCATGTTGGTAGAAGTGCCGGAACCGGTCTGAAAAATGTCGATCGGAAAATGTTCATCCCATTTGCCATCGGCGACCTCCTCGCTGGCTTGAATAATCGCGGTGGCTAGAATCTCATCTAGCACCGCGAGGTCTCTGTTCGCTTGTGCACAAGCCCACTTCACTAATCCCAGAGCCTGAATGAATCGGCGGCCGAAGCGGATACCGGAGATGGGAAAGTTCTCCACCGCGCGCTGTGTCTGCGCGCCCCACAGCGCATCGTCGGGAATTTGTACCGCGCCCATAGAATCGCGTTCTATTCTCATGTCCTTTGTCTCCTTTTTTAGCTATAAGATTTATGCAGATTCAGAATAAATTCACCGCCGAGGGCGCAAAGAACGCGGAGCTTTTTATAACATTTTTGCCGTCTGAAAAATATGACAATAAATGACTGTATATGACCGCGTATGCTGATTGCAAAAAAATTTCGGCTCTACGCGGATTCGTGGGGTAGGGCAGGTTTCCATACCTGCCGTTTTTCCGATGATTTGGAGCGGCGGCTAAGAAAGCCGTCCTACGCGAGTATTTTGCACTTCGCGGCTGTCGCACTCACCAACGTTTACCCCACGAATCTGCGTTGATCCTATTTTTTTAGAGAAACTCTGCATCCTCTGCGCTCTCTGCGGTAAGTTACAGCCTGATTTGCATAAGTCCTAGCTAACAATCACAGCTTTAACCTTGAATCAGGCAACAGCACCGCGCCCATGAACAAAATGGCAAGAAGCAGACAGGTTCGCCCTTCCCAGATAAAACTGCTAGTCAGTAATAGTACTCCAGAGATGAGCAGCGCGCTCGCCAGCAGCGCCCAAATCAGCTTTTGCATTCTGCGCTCGATGCGGTCTAATCGGCGATTGAAGGCGCGCGTCGCGCCGACCGAAATCTCCAATTCCCCTGCGTAGGCGCGTTCCATCAGCCGCTGGGCATTGCGCGGTAGGGCGATGGATAGCCCCAAATACTCGCGTATCTCCTCCCACAACTGCCGCAGCCACTCACCGCCTTTCTGCTTTTCTACCACTTCCTCTTGCATAAACTCCGTCAGCTCTTGTAGCGGATTCAACGCCGCGTACAATCCCGTCGCGATGCCAATGGAGATGGCAACGGAACGGCCGAAGTAGATATAATTTTGCGGAATCTGAAACGGCAGGTCATAGAGCAACTCAGTGAATTCGTCCGCCAGCGCGAAAACCTCATCGCTGTTGACAAACTCGCGTATCTCCTCCAACGTGCGCCCGTAGTACGCTTGCTCCAAGCCCAGCTTGAACGCGGTGACGATAGCCTGACGGTCTGCACCGGGCAGGACGAAATCTAGTTCGTAGAAGGCGTCAACCATCGTCTCGATGTCGCGGCGAATCAGCGCGAGCACCAGCTTACGCGAAGCCGCCTGCGTCTCCGGTGGCAGTCGCCCGACCATACCGAAATCGACGAAAATGAGCGTGAACGGCTGACCAGAACCGTGGTCTGGCTTCTTTTCGAAATACTTTTCTTGAAATACAGGGTCTACATTGATGAACAGGTTGCCGGGATGCGGGTCCGCGTGGAAAAAACCATCCACAAGCGTTTGCTGAAAATGACAACGCAGAAAGCGGCTCGCCACCGCGCGGCGGTCTACTCCCGCTGTGTCCAACGCGGTGTAGTCATTGATTTTGATACCCTCAATATGCTCCAGCGCCAGCACGCGCTTCGTCGTGTAGTCCCAGAGCGGCTGCGGAAAATATACGCCGGGAATAGCGTTATTGGCTTTGAAGGTCTCCGCGTTGTGCGCCTCCGCGATGTAATCGAGTTCCTGCCACAGCACTTCGGCGAATTCATCAAGTAGCCCGTCGAGGTCGGCGCGCCGCTTGATGATAGGGTGATTTTTGATAAATCCGATGACCCATCGCACCGCCCGCAAATCGACCGTGACGAAATCTTCGATATACGGACGTTGCACCTTGACCGCGACCGCGCGCCCGTCGGGCAACGTGGCGTGATGCACTTGCCCCAGTGACGCCGCGGCCACGGGTACCTCCTCGAAAGTCGCGAAAACCTCCTTCACTTGCGTCTCTAACTCCGTCTCTATCGTTCGGCGCACATATTCGAACGGAAAAGGCGGCACCTCATCTTGCAAATCTGCCAGCTCCGCGATGACCTCCGGCGGCAGCACATCGGCGCGAGAACTGGCGAACTGCCCGATTTTTATCAGCACGCCCTGCATCGTCACCGCCAAATCGCGAAACTCTCGCGCTTTTCGGATGTAATATCTCAATCGCGCCTTCTCCCCGCGTTTATATCCGACACGCATGGGCACGAACACGTCCCAGAACCAGATGTTGAGCAGCGCGGGCAGCGCGAACCTGACTATGCGCATGAACCGCCGCCGACGGTGTAGTTCGATTTT
>CAZSIG010000625.1:0-2774 GCA_964606195.1 uncultured Anaerolineales bacterium | reverse complement strand
GAGTTCACTCACGGGGGGCGCGGCGCGAGACAGCAAACTGTCAGGTAGCTAGTTGTAGTATTAACACAGCCTTCCCTTTCGCGCTAAGTTACCTCCTTCAATATCTGCCCCACTGCCCAAGGAACCAGGCTCATTCCGACCACCAATGCCCAACCCGCGACGCCCGGATTAACCAATCTCAGTATGTCGGACAAACCCGGCAGATAAACCGCGAGGATCAGCAAGCCAACACACAACGCCAGTGCGCCCCAAATGTAAGGATTGCGCGTCACCTCGTTGCTGAAGAAATTAGAGCCCCGGTCGCGCATGTTAAACACATGCCAGAGCTGCGCGAGCGCGAGCGTCAGAAACGAGATCGTGACCGCTAGATTGTTATCGGCACCTAACCAAGTGAACGCCAGCGCGAACGTGGCTAACACCACGCCGGTTATCAGCGCGCCGTAACCCCCAACGCCGTACCAATGGCGGCGCGTCATTATCGGCTCATCAGGATCGCGCGGTGGACGTTCCATAATTGCCTCATCACCCTCACCGACACCCAGCGCGAGCGCGGGGAATACGTCGGTGACGAGGTTCAGGAACAAAATCTGTAACGGGCGTATTGGCAGCGGCGCGTTGATCAACGATGCCAGCGAGACGATCATCACCTCCGCGACGTTGCAAGACAGCAAGTAAAGGACGAATTTCCGAATGTTGTTGAATATGGCGCGCCCCTGCTCCACCGCCACGACGATGCTCGAAAACGCGTCGTCAGTGAGCACCATATCCGCGGCTTCACGCGCCACTTGCGTACCGCGCTGTCCCATCGCCACGCCGATGTCCGCTTTCTTGAGCGCGGGGGCATCGTTCACCCCATCGCCCGTCATGGCGACAATCGCGCCGCTATCCTGGTGCATCGCGATCAGCTTGAGCTTCTGTTCCGGATTGACGCGGGCGAAGATGTTCGTCTTCAAGCGTTGCTCATATTCATCAGCCGATAATTCTGCCAAGTCTTGAAGTTCGCTGCCCCTTACCACGTTGGCTTCGGCGGCGGAAACTAGCCCGACTGCGTGGGCGACGTTGCGCGCCGTGTTGGCTTGATCACCCGTCACCATGACCACGCGTACGCCCGCCTGTTGGCAAGCGGTTATCGCGGGGCGCACCTCTGCGCGCGGGGGGTCTAGCAACCCGACCAAGCCCAAAAAGGTTAAGTTCTCATAAGGCTGCTCCTCAACGCTTTCCGCCGTCTTCGTCGCCAATGCGAGAACGCGCAGCCCGTCCGCTGCCAATTGTTCATTGCGTTCTATCCACCAATCGTGATCCTCGTCCGTCAATTTCTTTTCACCCTCATCAGCCATGATATGCGTGGAAGCATCGAGCACCGCCTCCAGCGCGCCCTTCACCGCGACGCGGTAGCCATCTGCGGCTTTATGGAAAGTAGCCATCATCTTGTCATCGGGATCGAAGGCTACTTCGCGCTCCTCCGGCAGTTCTGCAATTAGTTCATCGTGTTCTAGTCCCGCTTTGGTGCCCGCGACCAGCAGCGCCACCTCCAACGGATCGCCGACGGCGGTGGTCTCCGCGCCATCTTGTTCAACCGCGGCGTTGTTGCACAACACGCCGACTTTTAGTGCCTGGCGCAGTTGATCATGCGCGGTGGGATCGATTACCTCATCGCCGCGCTTGAATTCTCCCTCTGTCTCTAAACCCTCTCCGCTCACCGCGATGTCCCCGAAAGCGAAAGTGTAGTGCGTTACCGTCATGCGATTTTCCGTCAATGTCCCGGTCTTATCGGTAAGGATGATGTTCGTCGCCCCGAGCGTCTCGACCGCGGAGAGGCGGTTGATCAGGGCGTTGCGTTTCGCCATGCGGCGCATCCCGCGCGCCAGCGCGATGGTCGCGACGATCGGCATCCCCTCCGGTATACTCGCCACCGCCAGCGCGATGCCGGTCTCGACCATCAAGATGATCTCTTTACCCGCGACGATCCCCGATATAGTCACGAACGCGCCGATAATGAGCGTCGCCCAGATGAGTTTGCGCCCTAATTGTTCCAGACGTTCTTCCAACGGCGTGGCTTCTTCCTCCGCCTCCTCGACGAGCGATGAGATATGTCCCAGCTCCGTGTCCATGCCGGTGGCTACGACGACTCCTTCCCCCGCGCCCCGCGTCACGGCGGTGCCTTTGAACAGCATGTTCGACCGTTCCGCGAGGGGAATATCCTCCTCTAGCGGTTCGATTTGCTTGCTCACCGGCACAGACTCCCCCGTGAGCGCGGATTCGTCCGCCTGAAGTTTCGATGCTTCGAGCAGGCGTAGGTCTGCGGTGACGATGTCGCCGCCCTCGATGATGACGATGTCCCCCGGCACGATTTCGCGCGCGGGGATTTCCTTAGCTTGACCGCCGCGCCGCACTTTGGCATTGACACTGCCCATCTCCTGTAAGGCTTCCATCGAGCGCACCGCTTTCAACTCCGTTCCGAAGCCGAGTGCCGCGTTGATGAGGATCACCGCGGTGATGGCGATACCCTCGACCCATTCGCCGAATAAAAATGATATGATAGCCGCGACTACGAGCAGCAGGACGATGAGGCTCTTAAACTGTTCGAATAGGATTTCCCACATGCTTCTCTTTTTCGTGTCGCGCAGGCGATTCTCGCCAAACCGCGCGCGGCGCGAGGTTGCTTCGGATTCACTAAGTCCCTCTTTTGGGGAAACCCCTAATTTTTCGACTATCTTCGACCATGACTCGCGCCACGGTGTTTCTAGCTGTTCCTTTGAAAAAGAATTTTCCAT
>CAZSIG010000624.1:0-2780 GCA_964606195.1 uncultured Anaerolineales bacterium | reverse complement strand
ACGCCTCACGTTTCACTTTCCCCCTACCCCGACCGCCAGATGGAGATGAGCAACCACATACCCAACACACTAGCGAGAATAAACGCGGCGATGAGCAAGTAAACTATCCACCGCGCCTCCACGCCGGTAGCGGTGGCAGGCAACATCCAGGCGAGTGCCATGATGAACGCGGCGATGATGATGGCGATGACTAGGCGGTTCGCGGTGCGGTCGAGGCGATTAAGCATCTTCTCTTTCCCCAAAAGCTCAAGCCCCAACTGAAATTTTCCCCCTTCAGCCTGCTCCAACAGGCGCGGTACACTGCGCGGTACCAACGACAAAAAATCTGCCCACGCGTCCGCTTCGTGAGTGGCGATTCGGCTCAACCGCTGTGGGGAGAACAACTGTAACGCCATGCGCCGCGCATGGGGCTTGGCGACCTCGAAGATGTCAAAATCGGGGTCGATTTTCAGCCCCATTCCCTCCATCATCACCAAAGTTTTAGCCAACAACCAGAAATTGGTCGGCAGGCTCAAATGTCGGCGAAAGGCTATCGGCATCAGGTCGTCCAGCACATCTTGCGCCCTGATGTCTCGCAGCGGCGCGCCGTAATAGCGTCTGATTAACCGCTCCACATCGCGGCGCAACCCCGCGCGGTCGGTATCGCTGCGCGCCGCGCCCAGCCTAATCAACTGCGAGACGATGCGCTCGCTGTCCAACTGCACCACCGATATGAACAGGCGAATAATCTCCTCGCGCTCTTGCGGGTTCAAATGCCCCACCATGCCGAAATCGACCGCGCCGATGGTCTCATCACCCATCACGAAGAAATTACCGGGGTGCGGGTCAGCATGGAAATAGCCATCTTGCAGGACTTCCTTCACGATGATACGCGCCGCGTGTAGGGCGACGCGGTGGCGGTCTACTCCCGCCGCGTCCATCGCCTCGACGTTATTCAGTTTAATTCCCACCAGCCGCTCAAGCGTGAGAACGCGCGCAGTGGTGTATTCCCAATAGATGCGCGGGATATACAGGTATTCCTCATTGGCGAAATTGCGGCGAAAGCGTTCCGCGTTGCGCGCCTCGTGCCGATAATCCATCTCCAGCCGCAGGTTATACGCGAAATCCTCTACCATCTCCGGAAAATCGTAGATTCGCGCGAGATCGAGCCGCGTCTGTGCCAATTGCGCCAGGTCGAACAATATCTCTAGGTCAACGTTCACCACCTTCTCGATTCCCGGGCGCTGTACCTTGACCACCACCGCGGTGCCGTCGGGCAGAGTCGCCAGATGTACCTGCGCCAGCGACGCGGCAGCAAGCGGTGTCTCGTTGAAGTTGGCGAAAAGTTCCGGCAGCGTACCGTTCAATTCTGTCTCAACCTGTAGTTTGACCTTCTCCCACGACGCGGGGGGTACCTCGTCCTGTAGCTTGGAGAGTTCTCGCAAAAAATTGGGGGGAATGAGGTCGGGGCGCGTGCTGAGGATTTGTCCCAACTTGATGAAGGTCGGTCCTAGTTCCTCAATGGCGTAGCGAATCTGTTCCGCGGGAGTGGTGCGCACATATTTTGGTTGCTCGGCGCGGCGAAATATGCGGCGCGGCAGTTCGAGGTACGCGGGCAGCCCCAGTTGGTTCACCACTCCCTCAAATCCGTGACGCAGTAGAATATAGGCTATCTCTTGATAACGTTTGAGATGTTGGTATTGGCGCGGTAAAGAAAAATAATCCATAGGCGCGATATTATCCTGTGATTTTACTGAAAAAAGTTGTGATTTTACCACCGAGACACGGAGAGCACAGATTCGCGTAGAGCCTGCTCAAATTATCTACGCTTCAGATTAGATTATCTCCGTGTCCTCTGTGTCTCAGTGGTTAGTTCCTATCCTGTCGTATTACAAGAGTCCTTCTGCCGCGAGGGCACAAAACGTCTGGTTGCCTCGACCAGAAACCGCTCGTCGGAACGCGCGTCCCAATCATAGACTACATACGTCCCCGCGAGTAAATCATGCCAGCCCTGCCGGCGCTTACTGAGCATAATCCACAAGAACCCGATATTAAAAGTCAGCATCGTGAGCAAGTAACCCGCAAGGCGTCGCAGCGCGCGCCACAGCGAAGGACGCTTGCCCCGCGCGGTGACTATCCGCAATCCCATAATCGCCTTGCCCGGCGTCTTGCCGGCGATAGTCCAAAAGAAAACGTAATAGACTGCCAGCAGCAACACGGTGAGCAAGCCGGTCATCGCCGCGAATTCCTCACTGGTGATGTCTACGCCGAATTCAGCCAACAGTTCTCGCAACCGCAGAACCGGCTCTGTGATGTTGACGAACCAGGCTGTCGCGGTGAGCGATACCCCGAAGAGCACCGCGTCAAGGATGAATGCCGTCAGGCGGCTGACAAACCCTGCATAGTGCCCGCGCAACCCTCTTACTAATCTTAGATTTTCTAGTTCGGAATCTTTGTTCATGTATCTTACAGTTAGAGCTTTCTTAAAGTCGGCGAACCTCCCGCAGGTTCAACCAATGTAGCCTGGCTCCCACGCGGTTATGAGTATAGGGCGATGTATTTCAGCGGAAAATCAAACCTGCGGGAGGTTTTGGCTGCGCGGTTTGTGTTTTGAGAAAGCTCTAATCTTACAGTAGCCGCAGGCTTTAGCCTGCGGTCACATCGCGATATCTAAAGCACAATTTCCAATTTGCCACAGCGCACAATCCCATATGCGTCAATTTAATTTTAGGGCGACGTAAATTTCAAGCGTAGCGGCGCGTTACCAGCACGCTCCAAGCCCCCGTCGCGGGGGCGGCTAA
>CAZSIG010000623.1:0-2786 GCA_964606195.1 uncultured Anaerolineales bacterium | reverse complement strand
GTATTGACGAAAATCAGCGTATCGGGCAGCGGTTCGACCTCGTTGAGAGTGTGCAGAAAACCGCGTATGAGGATATTGCCCAATTCCGCCGCGCCGCGCCCCATCTCATCCGCGCCGATATACACCACCAGCGGTCCCGTCGCAGATAGTTTCTCATCTTTCTGTTTGAGCTGCGGATACGCCCCCGCACCGCGCACTATATGCAAATAAATACCGTCCTTGAGTTCCTCGCGGCTCACCTCCCACCCCGCCTTCTCCGCCATGCGCGCTACGTTCGCCGCGCTGGTATCACTATCAACTATCGTGGTCAGGTCGCCCTTAACAGCAGATTCAGACATCGCCTTCTTAGTCAAAATAACCGGTTGCGGGCAAGCCAGCCCGCGGGCATCAACAATCTTAGACATAGTAACCTCCGTAATGAGTAATGAGTAAAACGTGATACGTGAGGCGTGAGGCGTGAAGAAGACGAGTAAACTACGCGATATATTTTACGTCTTCACGTCTTCACGTTTCACGTCTTCACACCTAACGCCTCCGCCTGCGCCAATAAATTCTCTCGCGGCGTACCGTCCGGTATCTCGCACCCCGCCGCGCTGATGCAGCGGGCACCGCCCTGTGCCAAACAATCTAGCGTAGCTCGGTATACCTGTTCCGGTGTACCTTGTAGCATGACCGCGACGGGGTCGAAATTGCCGCAGACGACCGCGCTATTGCCCATTTTTGCGGCAGCGGTGCGAAAATCGACCATCCAATCGATATCCACAATCTCCGCGGCGCTACGCGCCATATCATCTAACAGCCGCGTCGTGTTGCCGCAGATGTGCAGGCGCGGTATCGCGCCCATCTCACGCACCGCGGCAAATACGCGCTGTTCGTAGGGCAACGCGAACTTACGGTACATCTTGGGCGACACCTGTGACGCGATCGCGTCACCCAAGCCGATGATGTCCGCGCCCGCCTCGATTTGGGCGCGGGCGAACGCGACTCCCACTGCGGTACAGATTTCCAGCAGTTCATGTACCCACGCAGCTCTGTCGTGTAGGTCTAGCATCAGCGTGCTGACGCCGCGCAGGTCAGCAGCCTCCGCCAGCGCGCCCTCGACCCAGCCCATGATGGGAATTTCCCCACCGACGCGCTCGCGAAACAATCTGATCGCCTCCAGCCTATCGCTCATACGCCGCCCGGTACACGGGTCGGGCATCTTGAGCTTGCTCAAGTCGGTTGGCTTAGCAATCAGCGGAGCTTTGGATACTGGCAAGCCATCTTCGGGAAATTCGATTACCGCGCCGAAATCCGCCGCCTCGCGGTATGGGTCGGAGATTGCTTGCACGATGTCGAGGGCAAAATCGCGCTGCACGGCGAAATTCGCCTCACAAAGCACGCGATAATCTTGATAATATCGCGAGAGCGGTTGCCCGATGTAGTGCGCGGCGAAGGTCATCATAATATCGAAGTTTGGCGGGCGGTCAACCGTCTCACCGCGCCGCCTTGCAGTAAATCGTTCGTATGAGTTCATCCTTTACAAGCTTCTACTTCGCAATAGCCGCTACTGCCTCCAACGCGGCATCCACTTCTTCTTCTGTACTAAAATAACTCAAGCCAAACCGCACCGTGCCTTCGGGAAAAGTGTCGATGGTCTTGTGCGCAGCGGGCGCGCAGTGTAGCCCGACGCGGCATAGTATCTCGAACTCCTCATCCAGTCGCATTCCCACATCCGACACACGCAGTCCCGCGACGTTGAACGATACCGTCGCGGTCTGGCGCGCCGCGTCGTGGCAGCCGTAGACGGTCACGCCGGAAATGCCGCGCAGCCCCTCTATGAGCTTTTGACACAATGCCAACTCATGGGCGCGAATATTATCCACGCCGGTTTCCATGACAAAGCGCACGCCCTCCGCTAACCCCGCCAAGCCAACCGTGTTAGCTGTGCCACTCTCGCATTTATCGGGCAGAAAATCGGGCTGTGCCTCTAGCTCCGAGTTGCTGCCGGTGCCGCCGCGTTTCAGGGGGGTAAGATGGGCAACATCCACGCGGTCACCGATAATCAAGCCACCGGTGCCCATTGGCCCGCACAATGCTTTGTGGCCGGTGAAGCCCAGCAGGTCGATATTCTCCGCTTGCATATCGACAGGGTAAGCCCCCGCCGCCTGCGCGGTGTCTACGGTGAAGAGCAAATCGTGGGCGCGCGCGATGCGTCCCACCTCCGCGACGGGTAAAATAGTGCCGACGACGTTTGAGGCGTAGTTGAGTACAATCATCACCGTATTTGACTTAATCGCTGGTTCCACCGTCGCGGGGTCAAGGAAGCCCTCTTGAGAGCAGGGCAACACAGTCAATTCCACGCCCTGTTCTTCCATATAGCGCAGGGGACGCATGACTGCGTTGTGCTCCATGCTGCTGGTAATGACGTGGTCGCCGGGGCACAGATAACCGCGCAGTGCTAGGTTCATCGCCTCGGTCACGTTAAGCCCGAAAACGACGCGCAGAGGGTCAGGCGCGTTGAACAACTCAGCTATCAATTCGCGCGCGTCGTAGACCACACGGCTTGATGCTATCGCCAGCCGGTGCCCGGCGCGCCCCGCGTTCGCGCCGATATTATTGATAAAGTGGGTCATCGCCTCTGCCACGCCCGGTGGCTTCGGCCAAGACGTTGCCGCGTTGTCGAAATAAATTAAATTTGTATTATCATTCATGGTTAAAAATCCTCCAAGCGCTAATTATAGCACAAAGACATGCTACTAGCAAGCAGCTCCGACAAACAAAAACTATAGGACTTGTATGATACA
>CAZSIG010000622.1:0-2789 GCA_964606195.1 uncultured Anaerolineales bacterium | reverse complement strand
TGACAGCGGACGATGTCGCGCCGGAGGAATTGAACGCGAACCAGAGCGTCATTGTGGAGGAAATTCCTCCCGTGATAGGGGAGTAGAATTCAGGTCGCGGTGATGGGAAATTGTAGTGATTAAAAGGAAGAAACTGCCACTAATTGCACGAATTTGCACCAACTTTTTGCCTTTTTCGTGGGACTGGTTCGGTTGGCTTTGATGACCACTCGGTTATGTTTGTGGGCAATGGTTGAATATGGTTGACCGCGTGTAGACTAGGGCTTTCTCAAAGTCGTCGAACCTCCCGCAGGTTGAGATACGAAAGCCTGGCTCCAGCGTAGTTACGGTTGTAGAACCATACATTTTGTCAGGAAAATCAAACCTGCGGGAGGTTTTGGCAGCGCGGTTGGTACTTTGAGAAAGCCCTATATAGACTTCGAAAGTCTGGAAAAATCCAACTCAACTGAACCAGTGCCTTTTTCGGTTCTACGCGAATTCGTGAGGTAGAGCAGGTTTCCATACCTGCCGTTTTTCTGAGCGAAGGAGGTGATAAGCAGAAATGTAATTTTAGTTCGCGGCGCGAAATCGAGAGTAGTTTCGATTTATCCTCGCGAGCCTTTTAGGGATTTTTTGTCCGACAATCATGCAGGGTGCTGCACCTGCGCGATTTTCAAGTATTTAGTAAAATTATTACCGATGAAGAGAGGATTATCAACGAATGAAGAAGTTACACTTTTTGACGATTATCGTATTGCTGGTTAGCTTGTTAGGTACCAGTGTCAGTTTCGCGGCGAGCCCCGTTCAAGAAGCCGCGCTGGATTATTTCAGCGGCGGAACGAAGAACATCGCCGCGGCGGATGTGTTCGAGAATTTGAACGATGGTGATGAGAGCAACGATCCATTTATTTTGAGTGTCCGCTCTGAGGAGCATTATGATCAGGCGCACGTTCCCAGCGCGGTGTGGATGGATGCCAAGACGGTATTCACCACCGAAAATCTGGCGGAACTGCCGATGGATAAGCAGATTGTGGTCTATTGCTACACCGGACAGACCGCGAGTCAGGTCACTTCCGGGCTACGAATGTTGGGCTACGATGCGTATAACATGACCTTCGGTTTCTCCGCGTGGACGACCAACCCCGACGCGTTCGTCAATCGGTTCACTCCGGAAAAACATGCCAACGATTTTCGCGTGGATATGGAGACACACGAAGCGACGGAGACTTACGATATGCCGGAGCCGTTGGCGGCGGACGTCGCGGCAGTTTTGGACACATATTTCAGCGGTGGCACCAAGAACATGCAAGCACCTGATCTATTCGAGAATCTGAATGATGGTGATGATACCAATGATCCATTCATCTTGAGCGTGCGCTCCGAAGAAGATTACGGCAAAGGGCATCTCCCCGGCGCGGTGTGGATGGATGTCAAGACCTTGTTTGAGGAAGAGAATCTCGCCAAGCTGCCATCGGATAAGCAAGTAGTGGTTTACTGCTACACTGGTCAAACCGCGAGCCAGGTAACTTCGGCATTGAGGGCATTGGGCTACGATGCGTATAATATGCTGTTCGGTACGTCCGCGTGGACTACTGATCCTGATGTATTCGTGAAGCGGTTCAATCCTGCTGTTCACGCCAACGATTTCCGCCTTGAAGGTGCAGTGACAGAAGGCGCGGCGGAGGAAGCTCCTGCAGCGGAAGCCGCTGAGGAAGAAGCGGCAGAGGAACCCGCGACGTTACCGACGACTGGCGGCGTCCCCGGACTACCGCTTTGGGAAGTCGGCATGGCACTTAGCGCGCTCGGCGCGGTCTCTGGATACGTTGCCTTGCGCCGTCGCAGCCGCTAGTGATGTGAAATTATATTGGTCTTTAAATGAGGGATGAAAATTATCTTCATCCCTCATTTTTTAGATTTCGCGTTTTAAGAGTTGATAAGTCAGGCAATTTGTGGTATTATACACATATTATATTGAAAGGTGTCTATTGACGAAAGATATAAGATGACCAGTTGTGTAGAATTCTGCAAGAGCTTGGCTGATGAGACGCGACAGAAGATTTTACAAATGTTATTAGAGGATGAGTTGTGTGTTAGCGATATTGTAGATGCTTTTGCTATATCTCAACCAACCATCTCGCATCATTTGAATATCCTAAAACGTTCGAATCTAGTGATTACGCGTAGAGAGGGCAAAAGAACTTTCTATTCTGTTAACCGCGATAATGTGGTCGAATGTTGTGGTATGTTGATGTCCAAGTTCGACGCGGAGACTTGTAGAGGCGAAAACTAGCCCTTACGCGGTGGAAGAAATAACCAATGGTACTCATACAGAGCTAAGAACATAGTCATAAGGTATTGCGTTTTTAGTTATATTATCATAGAACGCTAACTTGATAAGTGATCTATATAGGGTGTACTCTGGGAAAGAGTACACCCTTTGTTTTTGGAGGTTCGCGTCGCGATGAAATTCCCTATTTCTGCCTACCCTTAAATAAACCATAACATAATGTTAACAGCATGTTAACATTACTTTTAATCTCTGTTAATTAAGGTATGCTATAATTTCGTGACAATCGGCTTTGTATTAATCAACTATTCGGAGGTGGTAAGCAGAAATAAAAGACCGCGACATTCAGCAGGTTTCTGCGCCTGCAAATAACTGTGTTTGAAGTAAAACTGATATAAATTAGGAGGAATAGAGTAAAAGTGAAGAAGCTAAACATTTTGTTAGCTGTATTGTTAGTTGTTAGTTTGATAGTACCCAACGTCGCGTTGGCACAGGATGTATCCGGCAACGTGAGTGTGGCGGG
>CAZSIG010000621.1:0-2796 GCA_964606195.1 uncultured Anaerolineales bacterium | reverse complement strand
CTTTTGTCCCAACCTGCGGGAGGTTCGGCGACTTTGTCTACCATCTACCGAGTTAAGAACAACATGATGTTACCAGAAAACATGAACCATCTATGGGCGAAGAGCCCCGGTTATAGACAGCGGCGCGGCGAATCACTCGCGGCGCATACGTGGCAAGTTTTACAACGTCTGGCGGATTTGGCGCAATTGTATCCAAACTTGGCGGCGGAACTGCGTGAACCGCGCCTGTGGCATCGGCTATTTTGGGCGGGGATGCTGCACGATTTGGGCAAGGCGGCGGCGGGCTTTCAGGCGCAATTGCGCGGGGAAGAGCGCTGGGGACAACGCCACGAAGTCTTGTCCCTCGCGTTCGTGGATTGGCTGTTCCCCGATAGCACGGATGAGGATAGATTGTGGATAATCGCGGGCATCGTCTCACACCACCGCGACGCGGCGGAGATTTTCGAATGGTATCCGCCCGATTTACCTCCTGAATACGACGATTTACCGGCGATGGTTGCGGAGATTGCGGTAGATGCGGTACAGGATATTTGGGATTGGCTACACGAATATCCTCAATCCTGGGCGGCGGAGCTAGAATTACCGACGCGCGGCGTAGAGTTTCCGCCACTGATGCCCCGCGAGCCAGCGATAGCGACGTTTCACGCTCAGGGGGCGGCGCGTATTCGACGCGCGTTACACAAGTACCAGCGCTGGGTCAGGGTGTTAAGCCGGGGACGCAATGCGGAACGCGTCCATCCCGCTATCGTGTTACTGCGCGGGCTGCTCATTCGTTCGGACCACGCGGGTTCGGCGCACATGCCCGCGCTGCCCCATGTGACGTACAACGTCCAAACTATTTTGCAACAACGCCATATAGCTGAAACGGATTTGCGGCATCATCAACGGGCGGTGCGCACCACAAACGAGTCTATCCTCATAACTGCCCCGACGGGCAGCGGCAAGACGGAAGCCGCGTTGTTATGGGCTTGCAAACTGGCGGAGGAAACTGGCGGAGTGCCGCGCCTGTTCTATACTCTGCCATATCAAGCCAGCATGAACGCGATGTATGACCGTCTCGTTGCACACTTTGGCGGCAGTAATGTGGGATTGCAACATGGGCGAAGTTTGTTGGCGCTGTATCGGAAATTGCAAGACCGCGATTATACTCCCGAAGATGCCGCACGGCAGGCGCGCGCGGCGCGAGATTTGAGCAAATTGTTGTACTATCCGATACGCGTGTTGAGTCCCTATCAGATGCTCAAAGCGCTGTATCGATTAAAGGGGTATGAGATGATGCTGGCTGATTTTTACGGCGCGGTCTTCATCTTCGATGAGATTCACGCCTACGAGGTCGGGCGGCTGGCGATGATTCTCCAGATGGTGGAATATCTGCGGCGGCATTATCGGGCGCGGTTTATGGTGATGTCTGCTACCTTCCCCACCATCATCAAGGAACAACTGCACCGCGCCTTGGGGATAACGGCGGAGGACGAAATATGCGCCGCGCCGCAGGTGTTTGCTGAGTTTCGCCGTCATCGGCTCAAGTTACTGGATGGAGAAATTGGGGACGCGGCGAACTTAGAGGTCATCGCTCAGCGGGCGCGGCGCGGGCAGATGGTGCTGGTGTGTTGTAATATTGTGGCGCGGGCACAGATGGTTTTTGAACAATTACGCGCTAGGCTCCCGGAGCATGAAGTGTTATTGCTACACAGCCGCTACACCATTCGCGACCGGCTAGTGTGCGAGAAAAGGGTGATGGATGCTACGAGTGACCGGCGTCCCCCCTCTAACTCCCCCCCTTTGGGAGGGACAGAGGGAGGGATAACCGGAAAGGAGAATTTGGTGTTAGTCTCTACGCAAGTGGTAGAGGTGAGCTTAGATATCGATTTTGATACTATTTTCACAGAACCCGCGCCGTTAGAGGCATTGATTCAGCGGTTTGGGCGAGTTAATCGGCGCAACGAGCGCGCTTTGGCGGACGTGCACGTTTTTCGCGCTCCCGATGATGGGCAGGTTATTTACGATGAGGCGTTGGTGCGGGCAAGTTTGCGCATTTTGGAACGCGAGAACGGCAAGCCGATAGATGAAGCAGCAGTCGGGGACTGGCTAGATGAGATTTACGCGGGGGAAATCGCCGCTAAGTGGCAACTCGAATTCGATACCGCGGCGCGCGAGTTTGCGCGGGCGTGTGTCGATACGCTGCGGCCGTTCGAGGCGAGCGATGAGTTGCGCGTGGATTTCTATAAGGCGTTTGATGGGATAGAGGTCTTACCAATTGATTTGGAAGATGAGTATTATGAAAAACGCGACGCGGAGGATTTGGGGGCGTATGAGTTGACGGTGCCGCTTAGTTATCGGCGATACGCCATATTGCATAGTTATGGCAAGGCGATGCAAGGAGAACAAGGGGAGCCGCCGCGCGTGTTGGTGCCTTATGATGGTTTGGGCTTGCGGCTGGATTTGGCGGAGCATGAAACGTAAAACGTGATGCGTGAAGAAAGTGACAAGGCTAGGGCTTTCTCAAAGTTGCTCAGCCTCCCGCAGGTTGGGACACCAGAGCCTTGCGCCAGCGCGGTTACGGCTGTAGAATCATACATTTGGTCCGGAAAATCAAACCTGCGGGAGGTTTTTGCCACGCGGTTGTACTTTGAGAAAGCCCTATGGCAAGGCCTAGCTCCCCGTGAGCTTGAAGTTCGCGGGGAGTTAAAAGCTAAAACTTAGCGCACTTTGCGCCTTTGCGAGAGAAGTATGTATTTTTCAGTAGTGGTTAAATGGTAAGTGATAGTTAAAATGCTAACTATTCAACCACCAAGG
>CAZSIG010000620.1:0-2798 GCA_964606195.1 uncultured Anaerolineales bacterium | reverse complement strand
TTCAGTTTCGACGAGCGGTGGTTGGCGACGGGCGGCGATGACGCCACCGCGCTTATGTGGGATTTAGACGCGGGCGATCCTGGTGACGTATTTGTCACTCTGCGCGGACACCGCGGGGCGATTACCTCTTTGGCATTTAGTCCCAACAACGATTGGCTAGTCACCGGCAGCGTGGATAAAACCGCGCGGCGGTGGGACTTGAGTTCCCCACATCCCGAAGTCGCGCCGCTGGTGCTGTCAGGACATGAGGCAGCGATCAACACATTGGCGATCAGCCGCGATGGGCGATGGCTGATCACCGGCAGTCGCGATTGGACGGCGCGCCTGTGGAATCTGGACTTGCCCGACCCCGCCGCCGCGCCGATCATCCTGCCCGGACATGAGGATGGGGTCACCGCGCTCGCGGTCGGTCCCGACAGCTTTTTGTTGCTCACCGGCAGTGGACGCGGCGCGGCGCGCTTGTGGGAATTGGGACAACCGATCGTCTCGCCACTCGTTCTTCCCTTCCATCAAGCGGAGATTTGGACGGTTGCCATCAGTCCCGATAATCACTGGCTCGTCACCGGCAGCGCGAATGGTACAGCGCGCGTGTGGGATTTGACCGCGCCCGATCCGGTCGGGGCGTCATTCGTCTTGCGCGGGCATGAAGGGGGTATTCGCACGATTGCCATCAGCCCCGATGGGCGATGGTTAGTCACCGGCAGCGTGGATAGCACGGCGCGGTTGTGGGATTTGGCGGCTGAGGATCCCGCTGCGGAGCCACTAGTGTTGCGGGGACACACCAATGACATCGTCACCGCCGCGTTCAGTCCCGATGGGCGATGGTTAGCCACCGCCAGCCACGATAACACGGCGCGGCTTTGGGATTTGGCGGAACTGGCTGACGCGGCTATCGTGCTGCGTGGTCATGCGGAACAGATTAACTTTCTCGCGTTCAGCCCCGATGGGCGATGGTTGGCTACTGCCAGCATCGATGGCACGACGCGGCTGTGGAATGTGGCGGATCTGAGTGCCGCGCCGCTGATATTGGGTGGCACTTACAGCAGCGTCAACGCGGTGGCGTTCAGCCCCGATGGGCAGTGGTTAGCGACTGGCAACGGTGACGGCGCGGCGCAGTTGTGGAGCCTGGAGACTATAGAGGACGAAATGCCGAGCGTCCTGCTGGAGCACGAAGGAGCAATCTGGACGGTCGCCTTCAGCCCCGATGGGCGGTGGTTGGTCACGGGCAGCGAAGATCGCACAGCGCGTGTGTGGGATATGCGGGAACAGCAAGCCGCGCCGGTCGTGCTGCGCGGCCACGAGGGGGGCGTGAACTCCGTCGCGATTAGTCCTGATGGTCGGCTGTTGGCTACTGGCAGCGGCGACGGCACGGCGCGATTATGGAATTTGGCAGACTTGGATACTCCGCCAGTCGTCCTACGCGGGCACGAGGGGGCTATCCTGACCCTCGCGATGAGCGCAGATGGACATTGGTTGGTCACGGGGAGCGCGGATAGGACGGCGCGCTTGTGGACGCTGCGGCTGAGGGAATTGATAAATCTGGCTTGTGAGACGGCGGGGTGCAATCTGACGGAGGCAGAGTGGAAGCAGTATCTGGCTGGAGAGCCGTATCGCGCCACTTGTTCCGATTTATACAAGCCGGTGCCGATCAAGATACCGACACCCGTCGCGCCGCGCCCGCCGTTGCCCACGCGTACGCCGTCAATGTCGGCAACGCCCACGAATACGAATACACCAACTCGTGAACCGACAGGAACCGCGACCGCGATGCCGACGGTTACGAATACCCCGATCTTGCCCGAAACGGATACACCGACCGCGATACCGAAGACACAGACCGTGACGCGAGTAACCGCATCACCGGAGCCGATTACGCCCACCGCGACGCTTGAGTGGTATACTGCTACGACCACCGCGACACCTACAGGCACGCCGACGGAGAGACATACTGATACACCGACGATTCCGCCACTTCCTACAACCGAAACTCCTGCTGTGGAGCCATATCCGATCGAGACGCCTAGCTTAGCGATTATAGAACCCCCAACATCTATTCCTACTATCGATAGTGGCTCGTTGCCGCCAGCGCCAAGGGTGGTGATAGAGGTACGCACCGATACTGGGCCGGCTCCCGCGAAGTGGACTTGGTGGTACGGTATCGAGCCGAACGGGTGTGTGGATACGCAGCCGGTGCAGTGCAGTGAGGGCGCGGTTTGCTTGGAGGAGGATGGATTTTACGTGTTATCAATCGATAGCGGCGCGGTGGAGTCGATAATCGGAGATGGTGAGAAAGTTTCGTTGGAGAGGCTGCGGCATGGCGCGCAGTTGGGGCTGTGGGTACACGGCGGTAGAGATGGGCGATTGACAGTGCTACTTCCCGATTACGCGATAGAGAATAACAATCCTTGCACCTGGCAGGGGGAGAACCGCGCCTGGACGGAGTGGGATAACGCGAATTTCGCGTACGAGATTTTGATAATCAAGGTCAGGCAGGAGGCGATGGCAGCCGCGCAGCCGGGTACTAGCATTCAGCAGCAGCCGCTCGATTACGAGATACCTTGCCCTTGTTGTCCCTGCGCGGATCCACCGCCGTGTGAATGTGTTTGTCCGCCTTGCAAGTAGGGCTTTATCAAAGTCACGCGGTTTGGATAATATGTCACCCTGAGCCCCCGTGCGGGGATAAACTACGCGAGGGGTCTCGTTTTCCTGTTAATTTTATTCATCTCAATCAGCAGGTAATAGTTATTGCGTGAACGAGATGCTTCGCTGCGCTCAGCATGACATTTTGAGAAAGCCCT
>CAZSIG010000619.1:0-2799 GCA_964606195.1 uncultured Anaerolineales bacterium | reverse complement strand
CCAAAATGATAAGCGAACCAAAACGCGCGTGATGGCGAAACCCGAAGCCAGCGAGCGGGAGAATTTGCTACAAGCGCGCAAGCCTGATGCACCGCGCCGCGCCGGGGCTGACTTTGGGGCGTCACCACCAACTCATCGGTTGCAGCGCGCGTTGGGCAATCACAATATTCAACGGGTTGACCGCAGCATGGCGGCGGCGCGGCGCGGTACTCTGATTCAACGGGCAACGACTGAAGAGAAAACAGAGAACGAGCCGGAGAAACCAGCAGAGGTAGAGCAAGAACAAATCACATCCGAGGGCGGCACTGAACAGGAAGAAGCACAGCCACCGCGCGAGGAGAAAGAAGCATCTCTATCCAGCTTCGCCGCTTTTACGACAGAGTTGGGTAAAAAGTTTACCAACGCGCTCTTCGGCAATCCTCCCATTGCCGCGTGGTACGAGAGCGTGGTGAGCCTATCGATTGCCGCAGAAGAAGCGGAGCGGGCAATCGACGCGGCGTGGACGGCGATTGAAGCCACACAGGGTATTGTGAGGGGAATGACAGAAGCGGAGGACATCGCGCAGGCGGTCGAGGCGGCTACGGCGGCAGCCAAAACTACGCAAGAGGCGGCTGATGCGGTGAAAGCGGAAGCCGCGCTTAAGAGTGCGGCGGAGGCGAAGAAGGTAGCTAAAGCTACTGAAGCTACGGTCGAAGCCGCGCAGGGGGCTGACACCATGGGGGCAACGACGGCGGCGGAGAAGGCGTACGCGGCAGCCTCCGCGGCGGAGAACGCGAAACCCGCGCCGATGGAGGATTTTTGGCGCCGTTATTTTGGCACCAATCGCCAACCGCGCCGCCCCGCCTCTCCGATACCCCCGGTATCCCGCTTTAGCAATCTCATCAAACGCGCCGCGCCGGTGGGGTATCCTAATATGGAGCCCCCCGCGCGCAAGACGCCGCCGCCGATTCCGGTGCAAAAACCGCCCGCGCCCAGCGCGGCGGAGACGCCTGAAGCAACCCCCGCAGCGGGCACTAAAGGAGAGGAAGTGGAGAAACCGAAAGAGAAACTTGAAACTGAGCCACAGGAACAGACAGAGCCGAAGGGCGCGGCAGTAGAAACGGATGAAATCGAAACCGCGAAGGAAGAAGCAGAACTGACGCCCGAAGAATTGTTAGCGACGCTGAGTTGGGCAGCGGTGGGACCGGCGGAATGGGGCGAGGAGGTATTGTGGACAAAGGCGTTCGCCGCGCTCTTCTCGGAGAAGACGCAGGTGGGGGGCGGGGGTAGCCTGAAAGCTTCGGTGCTGAAATTGCCGAATGACCCCTCTGATATGGCACAGATTGAGCCGGGGCAGGCGCGGTTGTTATTTACAGAACAATTAGGAGCGGGCACTTCAACCGTCTCATTTCCCAAGTACGTATCGTTCGGCGGCGCGGGCGGCGCGGCGACCAAGTGGCGCGTGACCGATACGCAGGATAACGCGCCTGTCCCTCCTGAAGATTTGGAGCAGAAGACCCTCCCGCAGCCGCAAAAAACGATGGCGTTTACCACCACACTGGAGCGAAATCCCCAAGAGCCGTGGCCAGAGCTGGATGCCGCCGCGGCGGGATTGGAACGCCCCGCGTTGGAGCTTCTCGACCCCGCCGCGTCCCAGTTCTTAATCGATACCTTCGTCGGGGCGACTTGGAACACCGCGCTAGACATCGCGGGCACGGTGAGTACGCTGGAGCCGGGGGCTAATCCCTTCAACGTGCAGTTGCTCAATCAGCGCGGGTTATTGCCCGATGCGGATAAGATGCTGGCGGTCTTGACGCACATTGCCCTGGTGCTAAGTGATGCCGCGCATAAATCCCGCGAACTGGCGCGGCAGTGGGCGGCATTGGGGCAGCAATTGCGTGGACAGGGACGGAGCTTGATGGCTGACTGTTGGGAGCAGCAAATTTACGTCTATTGGATTCGGGTGAGCGCGGGCGACAGGATGATCGCCATCCCGCGTATAGGTTGGTACTGGGTATTCGATTGGCAGCGATGGACGGACGGAGCTAATCTGTTCAAGCGCGGGGAGCAATATTTGCTGGTGGGTAATTTTTACCAACAGTTGGCGGGGCAGTTCGCGCGTGATGCACAGATGGCGCGTGTCACGGCGCGGCGCAGGGTGACGCCGCGTAAGCGCGATTTGCACTGGTTCATTCCGCGGTTGGCGAATCTGGACAAGCTCTTCAACACCGCCATCGGGGCGCGGGCGCAGGAACTGCAAGGGAAACTGGAGGTGGTGGCGAAGGAGGCACAGCCCGCGGCGGACAGCGCCATCACGACCGGACTGGCGCATCAGAGCGCGGTTATTCCCGAACTTCAGCTTCAGGCTGATGAATTGATGGATACAGAAGGCAATCTGGCAGCAGGGGGCGTCATGGCGCCGACCGGTCCCCTCGTACAGGAACCGGAGAGCTTTTGGGCGAATTTCAACGAAATGCAAGTGATGGACAAGGTACAACAAGGGTGGAGCGGCTTATCCGGGCGCGTAGAGGAGGCGGAGGAACAGCACGCGGCGCGGACTGAGCGGCGTAAGACGACGTTGCAGGAACGGTTAGACGCTATCGAAGATCAAATGGGAGACCGCGCTAGTGAGCGCGCGACGCGAATGCAGGAACAGCTTGGGCAAATGGAGGAGGGCGCGGAAACGAGTGAACCACCCCAGTTGCAAGTAGCGGGACAGGACGCGGGCGCGGAGACGGAGATAGTCGATATGCCTATCGAGGGACCGCCGGAGCAAGCCCCGCGCAACGTGCAGGTCGCGGCGCAGAATTTGGCAGGACT
>CAZSIG010000618.1:0-2801 GCA_964606195.1 uncultured Anaerolineales bacterium | reverse complement strand
GACGCTGACGAACGCGGTGGAGATCGGCGCGGCGACGCGCGAGGTCGATTACGCGAACAACATTGCGGAGGTAGTAAACTACGTGGGCTACCGCGCCGATTTGCAGGTTGCCAAGAGCGCGACGCCTGACCCCGCGCTGATTGGGCGTGAGATCGTCTACACCATCGTTTACACGAATACGGGACCGGACGCGGTGCAAGATGTACGCATCGTGGATACGCTGCCCGCCGATGTGACTTACCAGAGCGACACCAGCGGCGTAACACCGACGGAAAACCCGACGGGTACGCTGACCTGGACGTTCGCGGCGATCGCGGCGGGCGAGACCGCGCAATTCCAGGTGATGGGCATGATCGCCGCGAGCCTGGCGGATGGGGCGACATTGGTCAACGGGGTGAGTATCGCGGCGGATGGGTTGTACGACTCGGATGAGACTAACAACAGCTTCACGCTGGAGACCAACGCGGTCTGGCGGGCGGATCTGTTTGTGGATAAGCAGGCGAGCGATTATGTGGAGGAACGTGATACTTACATAACATACACTATCACTTACGGCAATCAGGGGAACCTCGCGGCGCAGGATGTGACGATGGTGGATATACTGCCGACGAACATCGGCGGCGTGGTATCGACAACTAGCCTCGTGCGACCAAGCGTGACCGGCACCTCGTTGCTGTGGGATTTAGGGACGCTGCAACCTGACGATACGGAGACATTCTTCCTGTTCGCCTATCCCGCGCCGGACAGCGAGACGCTAGTCAACACGGTGTACATCTCGACGACCTCTGCCGAGACCGATTATGACAATAATCAGGACACGGTGACGACGATTGTGCAAAAGCTGCATGTCATATATCTGCCGATTGTCTTCAAGAATTATGAGACGCCGGAAACGCAGCCGCTGACCGCGCCGACTAACCTGCAAGCGGCGGCGATGAGCCAATCCGCGATTCAGCTTAGTTGGGACGCGCATAACGGCGGGACCGCGCAGACGGAGCTACAATACTCCGAAGATGGCGTGAATTGGGTGACGGCGGAGGGCGCGCTGCCCGCGGGGATAAACTCGTATACGCACGTAGGGTTGAGCTGCGCGACTACATACTACTACCGCGTGCGGGCGGTGCGCGGCGGCGAGACTTCGGATTACAGTAACACCGCGAGCGCGACGACCTTTGCCTGTGCGCTCAACGCGCCGACTAATCTCGTGGCAACCGCGGCGTCGGCGACCAGCATTGAGCTGACGTGGCAGGATAACAGCGCGAATGAGTCGTACTTCGAGATAGAACGCTCGTTGGATGGAGTGAATTGGAGCCAGATCGATTATGTGACCGCGAACCAGACCAGCTACACGGATAGAGGGCTGACTAGCGGGGTGACCTATTACTACCGCGTACGCGCCTATCGCAGCGGCGATGAGGCTTACTCCGATTACAGCAATGTAGACTCCGCGACGCCGACCGCGAGTTCGCTGGCGGCGCCGACTAATCTCGTGGCTAACGCGGCGTCGGCTACCGGCGTCAATCTGTACTGGCAGGATAACAGCGCGGATGAAACGGCGTTCTACATCGAACGCTCGCTCGATGGGGTGAGCTGGAGCAGTTTGACGAGCGTCGGCGCGAACGTGACGACATACACCGATAACGGGCTGACGACGGGCACCACTTACTACTACCGCGTGCGCGCCTATCGCAGCGGCGATGGCGTCTACTCCGCGTATAGCAACGTGGACTCCGCGACGCCGACCGCGAGTTCGCTGAGCGCGCCGTCCGCGCTGGATGCCACCGCGACGTCTGATGCTACGATTGGCTTGTCGTGGCAGGATAACAGCGCGAATGAGACGGCGTTCTATATCGAACGCTCGCTCGATGGCGCGAGTTGGAGCAACTTGGCGACGGTGGGTGCGAATGTGACCACTTACACCGACAGCGGTTTGAGCGAGAATACCACGTATTACTACCGCGTGCGAGCTTATCGCGATGGTGATGGGATATATTCCGATTATAGTAACGTGGACTCGGCTACTACGGAGAGTAAACAGGTGGAGGAATATATCCGCAACGGTGGCTTCGAGTACGATGGCGATTGGCCAGCGTGCAGTAACGAGATACCGGCTGTTCGCGTCACCGGCGTGGGGCTGGATGAGACGGAGCAGGTTTATGAGGGAAGCTACGCGATGCGGCTGGGTAATCAGACGGTGATGGATGACCAGCGCGGTTTGTCCTGTATCTCACAGGATGTCTATCTGCCGGAGGGGATCGTGACCGCGACGTTGCAGTTCGTATATCAGCAGCTCTCGTTCGATGTGTATCCGCAAGATTGGATGGCGGTGGAGTTGCAGGATACCAACGGCAATCACCTGGAGTGGATTATCGCGCCGATGATCGGCAATACAACGGAATGGGTGACGCAGCAGTATGATTTCTGGCATTGGCGTGGGCATACGGTGCGAATCGTGTTCAAGGTGTATAATAACGGCGGCGGCAGCGGCGCGATCACTAAGATGTTCGTGGACGCGGTGTCGCTGACGGTGGGGCGGTGAGGCGCGACGCGGTGAAAACTGAGGGTTCGTGAGATTAGGGGCGACGCGATGTCGCCCCTAATGTGTATAGGACAATATTCCTATGCGCCCTAATGGGAAATGGTACTTATTTCTCATTGAATTCGGAGAGCGCGTATGTTAGAATATAGTTAAGAGTGTTAATAATGTTATAGGACTAGGGTACTATTCTGGGATGGTACTTCTTTCTTATTGTGGGAGAATATGAGTCATGCTAGAATGGGATAAGATTGTTAATGGATTA
>CAZSIG010000617.1:0-2804 GCA_964606195.1 uncultured Anaerolineales bacterium | reverse complement strand
TTCTTCTTTTGTAGGACTTACGCAACTTCGGGGTATTTTTTACCGCCGAGAGCGCGGAGTTTTTGATATAACTTTTGCCGTCTAAAAAATATGACTTTCAATGATTGGCTATGACCGCGTATGCGGGGGGCAAAATTATTCCTTTGAGAAAACTCCGCGTCCGTCGTTTATCCCCGCACGGGGACGCTCTCTGCGGTGAAATTATGGTGAATTTGCGTAAGTCCTGTTTTGTAATATCAAACGCGCCCTTGGAGCGCATCACTTCGCCAACATCTCCCGGTAAACCTCACATGTCTCTGCCGCGACGCGTTCTTGCGTATAGTGTGCTAGAACGCGCTTACGCCCCGCCTGCCGCAATCGTTGCCATAACTCCGCGTCACTCATCAATTCGGTTAATCCTTCAGTCAACGCGTCCGCGTCATCTTCGAGAAACAACAACCCTGCATCGCCGATGACATTAGGAATCTCTCCTGACATCGCGCCGATGACTGGCACGCCGCACGCCATCCCTTCGATGATCACGCGCCCGAACTGCTCTTTCCAATTTGGTCGCGTGCGCGATGGTAGCACCACCGCGTCGAGTTGGTGGTAGAACTTGACCACCTCGGTGGACGACACATACGAATGAAATGTCACGCGCCCTGCGAGCCCCAATTCTGCACTCAACTTTTCCAAATCGGCGCGCTCCGGGCCACTGCCCAGAATATCCACGTGCCAAGCCCTCTCAGATTTTATCTTCGCTGCCGCGTGTAACAGCAAATCTACCCCTTTTTCCTTCACCAGCCGTCCTAAATAGCCAATATGAAACTCTGATCTAGAATTCTCCACCGCGTTCATGGTAAATATCGCGGGGTCAACGCCGAACTGCGGAATCACCTTCACCGCGCCGCGGTACCCCTTTGTTCGCAATACTCCAATCGCCTCGCGGTTTCCAGCAAGGGCATAATCGGCGCGACCTAAATTATATTGTTCCCACCATCTAAACGGCGGTGGATAACGGCGCAGCAGATTTTGCCAGGTGAAGAACAATGTTCGTGCCCCACCGCGCCGCGCCAGCCACATCGCCTGAAATGTCGCCAGATTATACGGCTCCTCGTCAATATGTACGATGTCGGGGCGCGTTTGGCACAGCAATTTTCCCAGAGTGGGATAAAAGTGCAGATGAAAACGCCCGTTCAGCGCGATCGGCGCGACGATCAAGCGATAGCCATCCGTGTGTGCGCGCTCCAAATGCGTCACGCCGCGCTCGTCCCGCCACGACGGGGGCACGATAACAGTCAATTCTATATCGGGAAACCGCGCCAGTTCCTCTAATTTTTTTTGATAGCTGCCCACGAGACAAGCCTTAGAGAGCATCACCACGCGAAACGACATGATGGGTTATTATATAGGAGACTATTCCAAAGAGCAAGCTGACGCTCACAGCGGGGTGGAATTGGCAATTTGATAGTTTATATCAAACTATATCTTTCAAGGCTGTTCAATTCTCGCGTAGTTGGCTAAAAGCTATGCTCAGAACATGAGCCAGAACCCCGATTTTGCAGAAAAAATCGGGGGTCGCGGTGCGAAATCGGGTTTTTTCTTCAAAACCCGATTTCTGTGTACCGTGCTAATTTAGAACTGAACAACCTTGCTATATCTTTGGCTACGCTACAATCCCTTGCAGATTTCGCCATGCCTTATCTTCCATCTCCGCGACCTTTCCCAAATCCTCTACCAAATCGGCGATCACCGCCGCGGGGTCATCCATTTCATAAACTTGTTTGAGCGGCTGCACCAGCGCGCTCCAACTCTCACCGCAGCGGTGCAACTCCTCACTCACGCTTCGCAACCGCGCCTCGCCAGTTATTTCCGCCGCCTCCGCGAGGAAACGGCTGTACATGTATCGAAATAGCCCGCCGCCGGTCCCGCCAATCTCTACAAAGACGTAGATGTTGAATAACGCGGCTTTGAATGTATGCTCATCAAGCTGACTCTGCCACTTCTTTATCCGTTTCGCCGCGGTGTTGATCCCCGCCACTCCCGCGTTCTTTATCGGCGGATTGAGCATCCCATCCACGTTTTGCACGATGGCGGCGTAAATCGCGGCGCGGTCGGGTGGATGTGCCGCGCTGAAATCGAACGTGAGCCACTGGTTTTTCGGGGGATATGGTTTATATTTTGAGCCGCGAGCGCGCGTCAACTCTTCCATGCTCATCTGGTAAAAACTGCCGCTCTTCACGTGGGGCATATCGGGCGCCATATCGGCGATGAGCACCTGACGGCTCGCCGCGTCGTAGCCCGCGACCACCACCGCGTGCCCGCCGAAATGATATTCCTCACCGAAATCGAAGTACGGCAGGAAGCCCATGTCGGCAAAAATCATCACCGGGTGTCCCACTTCTAACAGCGCGACCAACTCTCGCTCCGCTTTCCGTTCGCTACTGGTGAAGTGTTCCTCAACCTTAATGCCGGTGCGGGCGGACAAATCCGCGTTGAAGTTCTTGTGGTTGCCCCTCCCGCCCAAAAACGGCAGCGTCCCCTTTTGATGCCAGTAGAAAATCCCCACTCCCGCGCCTAATCCCAGCAACATCTCCTCGCTAATCTCATAGTCATAGAACGCGCATACCTTCTTGAGCGACGCGGTGATGCAGTGACATCCATCCAACGCCTCAAATCCCTCTAAAGGTTTTACGGTCAAATTATCGTTCATCGTTTCCTCCATAAAAAATCAATACGCGCAGTAGCTTTACACTAATAGAACTTACGCAACTTCGGGGTATTTTTTACCGCCGAGCACGCAGAGAGCGCAGAGTTTTTGTTAT
>CAZSIG010000616.1:0-2806 GCA_964606195.1 uncultured Anaerolineales bacterium | reverse complement strand
GCGGATTCACGCGGATAAATAGCTTAAATCCTGAAAATCCGCGTGAATCCGCGTCTTAATAATGGCTTTCCCGTCCCAAATCTTATTTGGGAACAAGTCTATTTTCTCTGTTAGAATTGATACGCGGTCAAAAGCGGGCATCCATATTCTAAAACCGTCTTTGTGTCCTTCGTGCCCTTTGTGGTTAAACTGTTATCATATTGACTATCATTTACTATTTAGCCATTACTCCCTCAAATAGTTAGTCGTTAATATTACTATCCAAATGTCTTTTTGTCAAGCAAATATGAAAACTCGCGCTCTTCTAGCCTAGTACTTTCTCAAAGGACAAACCGCGCTACCCAAGCCCCCCGCAGGTTTGATTTCCTATTTTTGCCGAACCTGCGGGAGGCTGAAACTGTTGACAAATCGCGCCCTTTGGCTTATCATACTTTCGCTAAAATTACCGCGAATAACGAGTATGGTGAAAAGAACGCAATAGGGATTGCGCGCTGGAGAACACAATTTATCGTAGCGCGTAACAGGAATTGCGCGCCGGGAAGTCCTATTTATTATAGGGCGCAATCCCCATCGCGCCACCATGCAATTGACGCGGTTGATAAATTAGGAGGAATACATGAAACCTGACCCCGTGGCTATTCAGATTGGACCATTGAGCATCTATTGGTACGGAATTTTAGTCGTCTGCGGCGCGCTGGTGGCTACCTTCGTCGCCAATCGCGAGGCGCGGCGGCGCGGCTACGACCCCGAACACGCGTGGAACGCCCTGCTGCTCTGTTTGATTTTCGGCATCGTGGGGGCGCGCCTCTATCACGTCATCTCCGCGTGGGACTATTACGTGCAAAATCCGCAGTACATTATTGACACGCGGCGCGGCGGCTTGGGCATCTTCGGCGCGGTCATCGGCGGCGCGGTCGGCTTGTGGTTATACACACGCTACAATGGATTGTCATTTATCGAATGGGCGGACTTCGTCGCGCCGGGTCTGCCGCTGGCACAGGCAATCGGACGGTGGGGCAATTTCTTTAATCAGGAGCTTTACGGCTACGCGACCACCTTGCCTTGGGGCATCAAAATCGACGCGGAACACCGTCTGCCGCAATTCGCCGCCGACTCGCCGGAGACGCGGTATCACCCGACATTTCTCTACGAATCGTTGCTATGTTTGGGCATCGCGGTGCTGCTAATGTGGGTTCGGCGCCGTTTCGCCGAGTGGCTCTTGCCGGGTGACCTTTTCGCCATGTACGGCGCGCTGTACGGCGTAGTTAGATTTTTGACCGAATTTCAACGCCCCGACGCGTGGACGATTTACGGCATCCCCACCGCGCAGTGGGTTTCCGGCGCGGTCATCGCGGTGAGCGTCATCTTTATTATGGTGCGGCACTACCTACATAAACCGCAAACTATGGAGGAGAGCGTTTCATGAGTACATCGGCTAAGACTATTGATTTGTCGTTGGTGCTTCCTATATATAACGAAGAGGAAAATATCACGCGGTTGTACGAGGAAATTGAAGCCGCGCTGGCGCCGAGCGGGTTGAGCTACGAGGTCATCGCGGTGGACGACGGCAGCCGTGACCGCAGCTATGAACTGCTGTGCGAGATGCACGAGAAGGACCCGCAGCATTGGCGCGTCGTCAAGTTCCGCCGCAATTTCGGGCAGACTCCCGCCTTCGCCGCGGGGTTCGATTACGCGCGCGGGGAAATCGTCGCCACGATGGACGCGGATTTGCAGAACGACCCCGCGGATATTCCGATGCTGGTGGAGAAGATGCGCGAAGGGAATTACGACATCGTGAGCGGCTGGCGCATCGACCGCCAAGACGCGTACTGGAGCCGCAAGTTTCCCTCAAAAATCGCGAATTGGCTCATCTCTAAGGTGACCGGCGTGGAACTGCACGATTACGGCTGTTCGCTCAAGGTTTACCACCGCGATGTGGTGAAAAACGTCAAATTGTACGGGGAGATGCACCGCTTCGTCCCCGCGCTGGCTAATTGGATTGGCGTGACGGTCGCGGAGGTGCCGGTGAATCACCGCGCGCGGCAGTTCGGGAAGTCTAAGTACGGCATCGACCGCACGGTGCGCGTCTTTCTCGACTTGCTGACGGTGCGCTTTTTGCTGAGTTATTCGACGCGGCCGATTCATATATTCGGCGTGTGGGGGTTGGGGTCGTTCGGCGTCGGGGTGCTAATCGCGTTGTATTTGACCGTAGTTAAGCTGCTTGGGAATCAGAACATCGGCGACCGCCCGCTGTTGACGCTCGCGGTGCTGCTGATTATGGTCGGCGTGCAGTTCATCACGATGGGCTTGCTGGGGGAGTTGATGGTACGGACGTATCACGAGTCGCAGGATAAACCGATTTATTACGTGCGCGAGGTGTTGGAGGAGGAGAGGTAGATTTTATGGAGAGAATGGTAGAGGCGGTTTATGAGGGAGGGGCTTTACATCCGCGCAGCCCGCTGCCACTGGATGAGCAGGCTGTAGTTTGGGTGGATGTTAGCACTACACCGAATTTCACCGCGCCGCATCCTCATATAACGCGAAATTCAGCGATACAGGGCGGACAGCCGGTGATACGTGGGACACGCGTTACTGTCAAGTCTATAGTGGGCTATTATAAAATGGGGATGAATGTAGAAGAAATCCTCGCGGGGTTCAGCCAACTCACTCCGGCACAAGTATACGACGCGCTAAGTTATTATCACGACTATCAAGAGGAGATTGAGGCGAGCATCGCGGCGGATGAGTTGCCCGCGATTTTGGAGGAGTATGATTTGGAGATGGATGAACGAGGATTTTTACATCT
>CAZSIG010000615.1:0-2812 GCA_964606195.1 uncultured Anaerolineales bacterium | reverse complement strand
GATTTGCGCAGTCCCTTGGGGGTCATATCAGGCACGCTGCAAATGCTGGAACGAAGTATGGCAGGAAATCTTTCTCTGGATCAACAACAGATGTTCGATATCGCGACTGGTAGCGCACAGCGAATGTTGAAATTAGTCAACTCGATTCTGGACATCAACAGGTTAGAAGAGGGGAAGATGCCCTTAGAATGGACGCGTATCAACCTATTCAAACTCATATCCAATACATTGCAAACCCAAACTCCATTAATAACTAGCAAAGAGTTACAATTAGAACAGGGATTATCCTCCGCGCTGCCGTTAGTGCGTGGAGATATTAACTTGATTGAACGCGTGCTACAAAACTTGCTCGATAACGCAGTCAAGTTTACCCCGCGAGGTGGCAATATTCGGGTGAACGCGCGCGTCGTGAATGAGGTATCCAATGAGATTGTTGTCTCAGTGAGTAATACTGGCTCGACGATACCGGTGGAAATTAGAGAGCATCTGTTTCGAAAGTTCGTTAGAGGACGCAAGAAGGGCAGCGGTAGCGGGTTGGGATTGGCTTTCTGCAAAATGGCAGTGGAGGCGCATGGTGGGCAAATCTGGGCAGAACAAGGCGCGAATAATGGGACTACTATCTCCTTCACTTTGCCAATCTTTCCCAAATAGACTAACTCTCGCGAGTAGTGGTAAGGGAGTAAGTGATAGAGAAAAGTAATACAATATTTTAACCACTAAGCGCACCAAGAGCACTAAGATTTTTCTGTCAATGATATTCATACGCGGTCAAAATTTATCATACGGAATAGGTACCGCCTTAGTGTCCTTTGTGGTTGAATAGTATTCATTTTAACTATCGCTTACCATTTAACCACTACACTCTCGCGCCGCGTTAGTTACCATCTTCACGTTTCACGCATTACGTCTCAGATCTTACATGATTTTACGCATTATCAAGCTAATTCACAAAGATTTGCGCCAATTCACGCGCGACCGCCTCTTACTTATCTCGGTGTTAATCGGGCCAACATTGTTGCTATTGGCTGTCGCTTCCACCGCGACGAGCGACACCACGGACTTACCGATCGCGGTCATAGATTTGAATAAAAGTGTTGCTAGTCGTCAACTAATCGCCGCGTTGGATAACCTCGACGAGCTTGCGGTTAGATATTACCTGCACGATGCCAACGCCGCGCCGCGCCTGCTAGATCGCGGCGCGATTTTTCTCGCTGTAATCATTCCCCCCACCTTCGATGCTGATCTCGCCGCGTCTGGTGTTGAGCCAACAATACAGTTATTGGCTGATGGAACGAATATTTCTGCGGCTTCAACGACGGTAAGCGCGGCGGAAGGCGCGATTCGCGCTTTTAGTCAGAAACACGCGTATGCCCCAAACGAAAGTAGCGGCGTAGATTTGCGACATACGGCGCGGTATAATCCTACGTTAAAGGGGAGCTATTATCTAATCCCAGTTCAACTCGCGCTGACGGTGTATATTGTCACTCTGCTCATGGCGGCCTCGGGCATCGTGCGCGAGATGGAACGCGGTACGATGGAACAATTGATGGTTACACCGCTGCAAAAAATCGAGTTGATTGTTGGTAAAGCAATCGTGCCACTAGTTGTCGCCGCGCTAGATTTTCTTACTATGCTAGTAATAGTGGTTTTCTATTTTCGCGTCCCTTTTCGCGGCTCTTTCTGGTTATTCTGCGCGCTTACCCTATTATTCATCGGCGTCGAAGTCGGTTTGGGATTGACTATCTCCGCCCTCTCCGCGTCGCAGCAGCAAGCGGTAATGTACGTGTTCATGCTCGCCATCTTCGAGATTGCTCTCTCTGGCTATCTGGTGCCGGTGGAGAACATGCCGCGATTTTTGCAATTCATCGCCATATTTTCGCCGGTACAACACTATTTCACCGTTACGCGTGGGGTCATGCTCAAAGCCGCGACACTGATGCACTTGCGCGGTGATGTGATTGCGTTAGTGTTGCTGGGTTTCGGGTCGTTTGTACTGACTATGGTTAACCTGAACAAGCGGCTGGATTAACAACTTCAGATTAGTGATTCTTCGCGACCTTCGTGGTTGAAAAAACCATTTCTAATAGTAAGGTTGTTTCCTAATAAGCTGGACAGAAAATAGGACGCGGATTTTCGCGGATTGACGCGGATAAATAGCTTAAAATCCTGAAAATCCGCGTGAATCCGCGTCCTATATAATTACTTTCCTGTCCAAAATCTTATTTGGGAACAAGTCTAGTGTCTAATATCAATGATTGCACACATTCATACATAATTTGCTAAATACCGCGATTTATGGTATACTATGCAGAGTTTCGGGGCGTGGCGCAGCATGGGAGCGCGCTTGAATGGGGTTCAAGAGGCCCGCGGTTCAAATCCGCGCGCCCCGACCTATCTAGCTCAGAAGCCACATGAAATACTGTTCACAGTATTCATGTGGCTTTTTCGCGTGTTTAGATACGGACTTCGCTCGGCGAAATTTTCCGCACGATGTGAGTAGAAATATCTCGCGCTGGTTATTGGTGGCCAAGAGTGGTCAAGGTGCGACGCACTTCCCCCGCGCGGCGCACCTCGACCGCCATCCCTCTAACTAAACCAGTGTCGATAATTTTATGGAGTAGGAATTACGCAACTTCGGTGTATTTTTACCGCTGAGAACGCGGGGAGCGCAGAGTTTTTTATATCATAGGACTTACGCAAATTCAGAATAATTTTACCGCCGAGGGCGCGGAGGGCGCCGAGTTTTCTGGATAGTTTTCTATCGCGCCGCGAGCGTGGCTTTTAATGAATATTTATGAGTGTGTATGACAGA
>CAZSIG010000614.1:0-2814 GCA_964606195.1 uncultured Anaerolineales bacterium | reverse complement strand
TTTACGCCTGCGCTGACCGCGCCAAATGCACAAGTTATTTACGCGCCATTCCTAAACGCCCCCGCGAACGGGGGCTTAGAGCCGTTTGACGCGGTATCCAATTTAATTGAACCAGAGCCTTAGTGCAATTAGTGGCAGATTTCTTATTGTAACCCCGCGAAGTTCTAAAAAAAGGATCTGAGACAAATAAAAAGGGCACTTCCCTCGGAGGAGTGCCCACATCATAACCTTAGAGTTGCCGTTTATGTTAATACCGCAGTATCGCGCCGATGTTCCCCGCGCCTTCCAGATCGGCGTTATCGATGACAGTTTCGACTTTGCCGCCCGCTTCTTGCACTCGACGTACCGCCAACGCGATTATGTCCTCGACTTCCTCCGCGGGGCTTTGACAGAAATCGCAATCACCACCATTTTCAGCCATGATGTAATTGCAATTAGTACACCGATATCCCGAAACCTTGAAGCCTTCCGCGACAATGAGCGTATGTACGCGTTCCTGATTGACTGCCGATAACGTTTCGGAAAGCCCAGCTACCGCGCGTTCGCCCTTCTCGGCGCGAGTGATCAACTCTTTGACCGTCTCTTCCGCCAGCGCGGTGTGCGCTTGTTCCGCCAGCGCTTCCGTTTTCTCTCTGATCTCTGAGTCTGTAGCGTTCATGCCGATTGTGAATTCGCCCGCGATGAGTTCCTGTTGTGCTTTCGGCAGCATATCTTTGAAATGCGCGCGATTCTCCTCTGTGCCGCCCAATAGAATAAAGTGGATCTTCGTTTGACTTAATTGCATCGTCGCGTCTACCGCGAGCTTGAGATTCTGAAAGGCCTGTTTCTTCACGTTTCTTTTATACCGCGCCTGTGCCCAGCCACCTTGCTTGTGCATCTTAATCTCGACGCCGGTCACGCTGTCCACCTCTTCGATCTCACCCAAACTCACCTCAAAAAGTCGTGCCATCTCGCGGTCTACGATCACAATGCCATACGGTTTGTAGTCGTTCATCAGATTAACGAGGGGTTTGATGTAGGGGGTCTCACCAACATGGAGTTGGTCTTCCACCGGAACCGCTAAGCTGTACACTTGCCATAATTCCTGTTTCTGGCTGGAAAAAGCGATTACGCTCCTACTTTGCCAATCATACTCATAGTCGAAAAATTTCTGTATCTGCTCTAAATCCGCTTCATCCACGTCCGTCTCACTCTTGGCTTCCTTAAACATACCGCGCAGTCTGAGTTTGATCTCATCCTTTGTATGTTTGGATTGATCTACTTCCAGATATAAACTCGCGACCGGCGCACCCGCCCCTTCAAATTCAGTCAAAACTTGCAGATCACTTTCTCTTATCATAGATGGTTCCCTCCTAACTAAATGACGCGAGCTTGACACTCTCGTCGTTTTGTGTTAAGTAATGACGCGGTGATGCAACACTACCTATAGATATTTTAGCATAATAGATTGACAAAAGCAAGCGTAACAAATCACAAAATCACAGGACTTACGCAGACTATGTAGTGATTAACCGCCGAGCACGCCACGGACGCGGAGAAGATAAAGAAGAAAATTTCTTAACGGTCATATATCCTCATTGAAAAGCATATTCATAGGGCACTTAAAGATTATTCGGAAAAACTCCGCGTTCTCCGCGCTCTCGGCGGTAAATCTTTTTGAATCTGTGTAAGTACTGAAAATCAAGCCAAATCAAATAAAGTGATAATTTTCACTAAAGGAGAAGATAATTTTATGAAAGAAGCGATGCTTTATGAAAAATTGAATGAACAACGCGTGCGCTGTAGCCTATGCGCACACCACTGTAACATCGCGGAGGGAAAAAGGGGGATTTGTCATGTTCGCGAAAACCGCGACGGCGTTTTATATTCGCTGGTCTACGGCAGGACTATATCTCAAAACGTGGACCCCATAGAGAAGAAACCACTGTTCAACTTCCATCCGGGCACTACCGCGTTCAGTATTGCCACCCCCGGCTGCAACTTTCGATGCGATTTTTGCCAGAATTGGGAAATATCGCAGATGCCGCGCGAAAAACATCTCATTATGGGGCAAGACGCCACTCCGCAGCAGATAGCCCACGCGGCGCAGCGCTACGGCTGTCGCAGCATCGCGTACACCTATACCGAACCTACCGTTTTTACCGAATACGCGCTTGACACCGCGCGGGTCACGCATAAGCTGGGCATTGCCAATGTCTACGTGACCAATGGTTTTATGACCGCTGAGATGCTCGACGCTTTCGCGCCGTACATGGACGCGGCGAACGTCGATTTGAAGGCGTTCACCGACGAGTTCTACAAAAAACACTGTGGGGCGCGATTACAACCGGTGCTGGATAGTTTACGCAAGATGAAAGAGCTTGGCACATGGGTAGAAGTGACGACGTTGATCATCCCCACACTGAATGACAGCCCCGCGGAGTTGACCGCCATCGCGGAGTTCATCGTTCAGGAATTAGGCGCGGAGACTCCCTGGCATATCAGTCGGTTCCACCCGACGTACAAGCTGTTAGACAAACCGGCTACGCCGATATCCACGCTGCAAAAGGCGCGCGACATCGGCATGAGCGCGGGGCTGCGCTACGTCTACACCGGCAACGTCTGGGGCGATGCTGGTGAACACACCTATTGCTACAACTGTGGGCAGTCAGTTATAGAACGCGTGGGGTACCAACTCGGCAGCAGGCAAATCGAGGAGGGGAAATGCGCTAACTGCGGCGCGGTGATTGACGGAGTGGGAATATAATAGACATTATATCGACAGGACTTGTATGATACAGAAATATGAAGTAATCTTCAAAAGAAGATAAAGAT
>CAZSIG010000613.1:0-2819 GCA_964606195.1 uncultured Anaerolineales bacterium | reverse complement strand
AAACAGATACAGATAGGAGTTAGCGGCATGAGCTGCGCGTCCTGCGTGGCGCATGTCGAAAAAGCGGTAAAAGGAGTGGAGGGCGTCAACGCGGCGAACGTCAATCTGGCGACCGAGCGTGCCACATTGGACTTCGACCCGACCGCGTTTAAGCTGACGAACGTCAAGAATGCGATACACGACGCGGGCTACGAGGTGATTGCGGAGAAATTGACCCTGCCCATCGGCGGCATGACTTGTGCTAGTTGTGTCAATCATGTAGAAAAGGCATTGCGCGGCGTAGATGGCGTGATAGACGCGCAGGTGAATCTGGCGACGGAGCGCGCCACCGTAGAATACGTCGCGGGGAGCGCGACGCTGCCTGAACTCAAACGTGCGGTCGCCGACGCGGGCTACGAAGTGTTGGAATTGGAACGATCGGCAGATGACGCGGGGGAGGTTGACCAGGAGGAACGCAAGATGGCAACGGCGCGGTGGCGCATGCGCTGGGCGTGGGTCTTCACCGCGCCGATTATGCTCTGGATGATTCCGGAGATGTTCTTCGGCGTCATGTTCCCGAACGCGCTGATCTTCAATTTGGGGATGATCATCCTCGCGCTGCCGGTGCTATTTTGGATCGGACGCCACACCTACCGCGCCGCGTGGAATTCGCTGACGCACGGCGCGGCGAATATGGACGTGCTCATCAGCATGGGCACGGGCGTCTCGCTGCTGACCGGCTTCATGCACCTGATTACCTCACTCGGCGGAGACCCGATAATCGCCAACTACGCGGGTGTCGCGGCGATGATTATGGCGATTCACCTGACCGGGCGATACATCGAGGCGACCGCGAAGGGGCGCGCCTCGCAGGCGATTCGCAAGTTGATTGAATTGGGCGCGAAAACCGCGCATATCCTGCGCGATGGCAACGAGGTGGAGGTGCCGATTGAGGAGGTGCAGGTCGGCGATGTGATGGTGGTGCGCCCCGGCGAGAAGATTCCGACCGACGGCGTGGTAGTCGCGGGCGAGAGCGCGGTGGACGAGAGCATGGCGACGGGCGAGAGTATGCCGGTCACGCGGCGCGCGGGCGATGAAGTCATCGGCGCGACGGTGAACCAGGAAGGTTTATTGCAGGTCGAGGCGACGAAAATCGGCAAGGATACCTTCTTGAGCCAAGTGGTTAAGTTGGTCGAGGAGGCGCAAGGTTCCAAAGTGCCGATTCAGGAACTCGCGGACAAAATCACTGCGGTATTCGTGCCAATTGTCGTGGCTATCGCGGCGGCGACGTTTTTGGCGTGGCTGGTCGCGCCCGGCGTGATGAAATCGCTGGCGAGTGTCGGCGCGGGAGTGCTCCCTTGGGCCAACCTGAACGCGAATAATTTCACTCTCGCCATCGTCGCGCTCGTCGCGGTGCTGGTCATCGCCTGCCCCTGCGCGCTCGGCTTGGCGACGCCGACCGCGTTGATGGTCGGCAGCGGTATGGGCGCGGAAAACGGCATCCTTATTCGCAGCGGCGCGGCGATGCAGACGATGAAAGATGTGCGGATGATCGTGTTTGATAAAACAGGCACAATCACGAAGGGAAAGCCGGAGGTGACGGATACTATCGGACTAGCCGGCGCGAACGAAGCGGAGATACTACACCTCGCGGCTTCGGCGGAGGCAGGAAGCGAGCACCCATTGGGACGTGCAGTAGTGAACCGCGCTAATGCAGACAACTTACAGTTGGGTAAGCTAGATGATTTTCGCGCCGTGCGCGGGCGCGGGGTGTTGGCGAAGGTAGACGGCGTGCGAGTTATCATCGGGTCGCGCGGCTTTCTGCGCGGCGAGAAGATCGATTCGCGCCCATTAGAGACAGAGTTAAAGCGATTGGAGAATGAGGGCAAAACCGCGATGTTGATCGCGGTGGACGGCGCACTGGTGGGCGCGATCGCGGTGGCGGATACATTGAAAGATGACAGCGTCGCAGCTATCCAGTCATTGCACGAATTGGGATTAGAGACCGCGATGATCACGGGCGATAATCGACGCACGGCGAGCGCGATTGCCAAACAGGTGGGGATTGACCGCGTGCTGGCGGAGGTGCTGCCCGAGGGGAAGGTCGAGGAAATCAAGCAACTGCAAGAGGAAGGCGGCGCGGTGGCGATGGTGGGCGACGGCATCAACGACGCGCCCGCACTGACGCAGGCGAACGTCGGTATTGCCATCGGAACTGGCACAGACATCGCGATTGAGGCGGCGGACATCACGCTGGTGCGCGGTGACTTGACAGGAGTGGTAAAAGCGATTAGACTGAGTCGCGCGACGTTCAAGAAGATACAACAGAACCTGTTCTGGGCGTTCGGCTATAACGTAGTGATGATTCCGCTGGCGATTTTGGGACTGATGCACCCGATATTGGCAGAGATAGCAATGGCGAGCAGTTCGATAACGGTGGTGACTAACGCGAATTTGCTGCGGCGGGCGCGAATTGGGTGAAACGTGAAACGCAATGCGTAATATTTTAAAGAAAGGAGGTTTCGAATATGGCTGAGGTAACTTTACATTCTTCGAAGATTTCGTGCAATCATTGTGTGATGACAATTAAAAAGGCGGTGAGCGCGCTGGAGGGCGTGCGTAGTGTAGAGGGAGACGCGGAGACGAAGCAGATGACGGTGAAGTTCGCCGCGCCCGCGACACAAGCACAGGTCGAACAGGCGATGATAGACGCGGGGTATCCAGTGGATTAGGTGATTGGAGTTTGGACAAACTGCTAGAAACCCGTCTCCGCGTTGACTTTGTCTAAAATCCAAAGATGAGATTATAGAGATAAGGCGCGGTCTGTGCCGCGCCCTTAG
>CAZSIG010000612.1:0-2823 GCA_964606195.1 uncultured Anaerolineales bacterium | reverse complement strand
ATAGTCGTCATCGTGGTAGCCAATCGTATACTTATGATACACGGGTTTCCCTTAGGATATCTCCCGCCTCTGCTATTATCTGCTATCTATGCAATAACGTTGGGAACCAACTCCTTCTCAATCCCTCTTTCCCATCGGATGGCACCATCTCTTGAAGTCCTCTTCCGTTCTGGGCCATACGAGATTGCATCTTACATTCTCATGGCGGTATCTACGTACGCGCTTCCAACCAATGAATTCAAAAAGCTGCTTCCTCCAGATTCCGAATCAATCAAGCCCCTCCCTCGATTTTCGAAGAATGTCAACTGGGCAGGATTCACCCTGGCAATATTGCTGCTGATTGGTGCCAATCTTTGGGAAGCTTACCAAATCGTCTCAATTCCTTAGGAATGAGAACTTAATAACTTATCCAATTCACCGTTGTTTCACTAGGGTTTTGAGGCACCAAATGGGTAAGTTATTTAGGTGCCATTCCTAAGCCCTGTCCTACAAATGTGGTCAGAAAAGACTGACATGCGTGGTAGGAAAATGCCTACAAGGTTAGCTGAAAGTCTGCCCAGCTCTGATGGAGCATGTATATAGACAAATAGTTAATTTTGTAGTATAATGTGGTGTAAATTTCCCATAAAAAAGCCAGAACCCCGCTGCCGTGGAAAGCTCCGCGAGGTCCTGCTTACGTCAATACGCTTCTATTCACTTGTAAGCAGCATTATACCTTGAAAAGCTTACCTGAGGCAAATCGGGTAAGCTTTTTGACGTTAATAGCCTATCCCCCAATCTTGAGGCGTAATCGATGGACATAGTAACGAACTACCAGCTTTTTTCACACACCTATTTGGCTAAACTACGCGCCGATCCCGCGCTGGACGCGGCGGCTACGAACGTGGTGCAGGGACTGCGCGAGTGGTTTCGCTTTCGAGATACCTCCTCCCTACCGCAGTTGCTCGACTCTTGGGTCAGCCCGATCCTTGATTTCTTGGATTTTCACCACCCCTCGGTGGCAGATGCCCCGCACATTCACTTGCTCTATGCCCCTCACCGCGAAGAAACGCCTCTCGGGTTATGTTATGTGGTCCCCGCAGAGCAAAATCTGGACGATACGATTAAAGGTCGTCACCCCATGGCGCAGGTGATACAGGCATTGCGCGCGCGCGATCTCCGCTGGGGCATTCTGACTAACGGCATTCGGTGGCGGCTGGTGGACGCGCGGGCGTTGCAGTGTTACGAGCATTACGTGGAAGTGCAGGGGGACGATTTGGCGCGCAGTCAGGAGGCTGAACCGGCGCGGTTATTTTACACCTTCTTCCACAGCCACGCGTTCATGGTGGATGAAGCGGGGGAATCGGGCTTGGACCGGCTGGCGGCGGCTTCGGAGCGAGCGACCGCCGCGGCGGAGGCGCATCTCAAGGCGCGGGTCAGTCACAACGAGGGCATCATGGCGCAGCTCTGTCTGGGGCTGGTGCGCGCGGCGGGCAAAGATAAATACACCGCGGCGGAGCGTGACGCCATCTACCGCGACGCGACCTATCTACTCTATCGCATCCTCTTTATCCTCTACGCCGAGGCGCGCGGCTTGCTGCCGGTGGATAATCCTGCTTATCGCGCGGTAAGCCTGGCGGAATTGGTCAAGGTGGCTCACGATTATCAGGTGAAAGGCATCCCCGACCCGCAAGCGACGACGTTGTGGACGCGGCTCAAACGCTTGGGCGCGGCGATCTACGCCAGCGACGCCGCGTTGGGTATTCCGGCTTACAACGGCGGGCTGTTCGACGACGCGGACAAGCCCTATCTGCGCGCGGGTTACATCGCGGATACCTATCTGACCGCGGCGCTGGTCGACCTGGCTTACCAATCCGCCAATAGCGCGCCGCATGACTATCAGCCGCTTGACTATCGCGACCTGTCGGTGCGGCACCTGGGCAGCCTGTACGAGGGAATGATCGAGTATAAGCTCTTCATCGCCGAGGCGCCGATGCTGGCGCGGCGAGATAAGAAGGGCAACGTGCACTACCTGACGCGGGCGGAGGCGGGCGTGCAGAGACGCACCGACGCCGAGATCCCCCAGGGCGACGTGTACTTCGCGCAGAACTCCGGCGAACGGCGCGCCACCGGCACGTACTACACGCCGGAATACATCGTCGATTATATTGTGCGGCAGACGGTCTGGCGCGGGCTGGCGGAGCGGCGCCAACCGTTGGAGGAGCAACTGGCGGAGGATTTACCACAGATTGCCGCGGCGTTCGACCGCGCGGAACAGGAGAAGTTGCAACATGCGGTCGATGCAGAGTTGGACAAATTCGTCGCGGAACAGGTGTTGACCTTCACAGTGTGCGACCCGGCGATGGGCAGCGGGCATTTTCTGGTGAACGCCGCGCACCAGATGACGGCGTTCATCGTGGAGACGTTGCACCTGACGCCGTGGGTGAACGAGGGCATCTCGACCGACCCGGTGTACTGGCGGCGGCGGGTGACGGCGCGCTGCCTGTACGGTGTGGACTTGAGCCTGATGGCGGTGGAGCTGGCGAAGTTGAGCCTGTGGCTGGCGAGCGTGGCGGAGGGGAAGCCGCTCTCGTTCCTCGACCACCACCTGCGGCACGGCAACAGTCTAATTGGGGCGCGGTTGGCGGACTTGGCGGAACTGGTGGGCGACAGTTCGCTGGGCAAGGCGTCGAAGCGAGAGAGCCGGGAACGCGCGGCGGGGCAGATTTCGATGATGGATTCCCCCGCGTTTCGGGAACATGTAACCGTAGCGACCGACCTGTTGACGCGTATCTCGACGCGCGTGGCGGAGCGAATAGAGGATGTCAAGGCGCAGGAGGGCGA
>CAZSIG010000611.1:0-2828 GCA_964606195.1 uncultured Anaerolineales bacterium | reverse complement strand
TCCTGGAACGAGATTCTTCGGCGCTGCGCTCCTCAGAATGACATTTCTAAAGGGCTACGGTTACGAAATCTTATTGTAGTGTTAGTGCCTATCAAAAAAGAGAGAAATCCGCGTTCCATTCTTCAAAGGAGAATTATCTATGACAATTAGCTTGATTCTTGGCAAGATGCTGTGGGCGGACACGACGCAGCCACCACATCCGAATTGGGGCGTGGCGGTGGAGCACGACCGTGTCGTCGCCGTCGCCGCGCATGAGATCCTGCGCGCGCAGTACCCCGACGCGGTGGAGATAGATGCCACCGACTGCGTGATTACCCCCGCGTTTATCAACGCGCACCATCACATGTACGGCGTACTATCTCACGGTATTCCGATGGCCGCCGCGCCCGCGGGCTTCTGGTCATTTTTAGAGGATTTCTGGTGGCTGCGCATCGAGGATAGCTTAACTCACGAGCTGATTCGTGCCGCGACGGAATGGGCTTGTCTAGAGATGATTCGCTCCGGCGTCACAACATTCTACGACTGCCTCGAAGCTCCGTATGCCATCCCCGGCGCGCTGGCGGTGCAGGCTGAGGTGGTGCGGCGAATGGGCATGCGCGGTGTGCTCTCCTTCGAGGCGACGCAGCGGGTGAGCGCGGAGAACGGCGAATTGGGCTTGCAGGAGAACGCGCAGTTCATAGACGCCTGTAACGACGCGGGCGGCTTGGTATTCGGCATGATGTGCTTTCATACCACTTTCACCTGCTCCGCCGATTTCATTCGCCGCGCCTGCGATTTGGCAGCGGAGCGCGGTGCGATGGTGCATATGCACCTCGCGGAGGGGACTTACGAACCGGAGTATTGCCTGAAGCATTTCGGCAAACGCACAGTGGAATACTACGATAGTTTGGGGGTATTAAGCCCGCGAGTGCTCGCTTCTCAGTGCGTGCAGATAGACGCGGCGGAGATAGAGATACTGGCAAAACGCGGCGTGCAGGTCTCGCACCAGCCGATTTCTAACTGCGAAGTCGGCGGTGGTTTCGCGTCAGTGCCGGAGATGCTGAGCGCGGGCGTCAACATCGCGCTGGGCACCGATGGCTACGTCAACAACCATTTCGAGGTGATGCGCTTCGCCGCGCTGGTACCGCGGGCGCGGCTGCTCGCTCCAGGGGCAATGCCCGCGCATACCGCGTGGACGATGGCGACGCGCAACGGCGCTGCCGCGCTTGGGTTGGCCGATGTGGGGACACTGGAAGTGGGCAAGCAAGCTGACCTGCTGCTCATCGCCGCGAACCTGCCGACGCCGGTAGAAGCGCACAATTTAGCCGATCAACTGCTGCTCTGGCGCAACCCACGTGACCTGTGCGGGGTGATGTGCGCGGGGAATTGGCTGATGCGCGACGGGGATGTAGTTGACGTGGATGAGGACGCGGTGCGGGGGCGTGTGGTGGCGGCAGCGGCGCGGTTGTGGGGGAATAAAACGTGAAGCGTGAAACGTGAGGCGTAAGAGAAAAATCAGCGTAAATCAGGAAAATCAGGAAAATCTGCGTTCCATTAGTGGCGCGGTTAAACAGATCGATATAATGCGTAGTGGGGAGAATTAGCATGAACAAGATGGAAGTTAGTTTATGTGGAATTGAGTTGCGTAATCCGCTGATTGTGAGTTCTGGTCCGCTGACCTGGGGAGCGCGGGGAATTAAGGCAGTTTTTGACGCGGGCGTGGCGGGAGCGGTCACGAAGACGATTCGCCCGGAGGCGACGGTCAACCCGGTGCCGCACATCGCGGCGGCAGGGCGGGGAAGTATGGTGAATACCGAGGGTTGGTCTGATCTATCCGCACAGCAGTGGATTGAGGTGGAATTTCCCGCGCTGCGCGATCGCAATGGAGTGCTGATTGCCAGTCTGGGACATACAGCGGTGGAGGTGCGCGAACTCGCGGCGGCGGTGGCGCGTACTGGCGTCGATATGCTGGAATTGGTCTCGTATCGCGCCGCAGACGCCGCGCCGATGGTGATAGAAGCGAAAAAGCTGGTCGAGATTCCGGTACTGATTAAGGTTAGTCCGAACTGGGCGAACCTAATCGAGGTGGTGGACGAGTGTGTGGCGGTTGGCGCGGACGGCGTCACCGCGATTGACTCGGTGGGACCAACGCTGCGCGTGGATGTCGAAACTGGCAAGCCGTTTCTGGGTTCTTTCGCATGGCTGTCCGGCGCGGCGATTCGGCCCATCGCCCTGCGCGCCGTCGCGGAGATATGCCTGAAGCATGATGTGCCGGTGGTGGGCACGGGCGGCGTCGGCAAGGCGGAAGATGTGGTGGAGATGGTGATGGCGGGCGCGACGGCGGTTGGAGTGCATACCGCGCCGCTGTTGAACGGGGTGAATTGGTTCAGCAAAACGCTGGAGAAGTTAGCACAGTGGCTGGATGAGCATAATCACGCGCGCCTGGCTGACCTGCGCGGTGCCGCGCTGCCATATCTGCAAGAGGAAGTGGGGCATGAGCGGCTGGCTTTCACGTTCGACGCGGAGCTGTGTACGCGGTGCCAGAAATGTGTCAACGTGTGCGGCTACGCGGCGCGGGCTATTTCGCCAGATAAAGAGATGATGGTGGACGCGGAGCTATGCCGCTCGTGTGGGTTGTGCGTGACGGTCTGCCCGACGGGCGCGTTGATGGCTGAATAGAAAGATGTCCGCTTGGTTGTATAAGAAGTCCCTGAATCTCGCGATGTGATTCGGGGACTTTTGATTCAAGGAAATGCAGTGACCGCGAAGCGTTTTGACTTCATCTGTTAGCTCGGTTATAATGATGGTTCAGCTTAGGAATGGCGCGTAAACAACTTGGGCATTTGGCG
>CAZSIG010000610.1:0-2838 GCA_964606195.1 uncultured Anaerolineales bacterium | reverse complement strand
GGCTGCCCGTGCGCGGCGCGGTGGGGGATGTGGTGGGGGATTATGTGGTGCTGCCGATTCGAGTGAGAGTCGTTGAGTGATAGCGCGTGGTGAACCGTTCATCATTCAACTTCAAAAACAGTTCCCCAAATTAGCGCGGCGCAAAACGAATATTTAGTTAATCTTGAGCATGCGGGCTGAACTCTCACTTCAGCCCGCACCTTTTTTGCACAGTCTCCCCCATTATTGTATACTTACGCGTAACCTTCTCAAAAATTACTATGCACCAACGCGCGTTTCCAACCATGAAAAAAGACTTCGCGCGGTTCGCCGCGCTGCTAATCCTAATCAATATCTGCCTCTACACCCCCTGGCACTTCGCCCGCGTCATCGGCGCGCTGGCGCTGATCATCGCACCCGGCGCGCTCATCGTCGCGCGCTATCTGCGCGATGATGAATGGTTAGCCAACGTCCTAAGCGCGGTCGGGCTGGGCTACAGCATCCTAATCGTGAGCACTCTGCTCATTCACTATCTACCCGGTGGTATCAATCCCATCGCGTACCTACTGTGCTACAATTTACTAACCACCGCGGTTTTTTTATGGACAAGATCCCCCCTCACCCTAACCCTCTCCCCGTTGGGGAGAGGGAATATGCCCCCCTCTCCCCGTTGGGGAGAGGGGCTGGGGGTGAGGGGGGAATCCGCGCTAATCTTTACCGCACTGCTTGTCCTCATCGCTTTCTTCCGCTTCGCCAATCTCGGCTACTCCGAATTTCAGAGCGACGAGAGCAAAGTCGCGCTGAAAGCGATCAGCATCATCAATGGCACAGACAGTCTGCTCTTCTGGCACAAAAAGGGTCCGATGGAGATACTCCTGACCGCGGGCAACTTCTCGCTCACTCGCGCCTACAACCCGTGGACGGCGCGCGTCCCCTTCGCGCTGGCGAATCTGTGCGGCGTGCTGCTGCTCTACCTGCTGGCGCGGCGGTGGTGGAACGACCGCGTCGCGGTGCTAGTCGCGCTCTTGGGCGCGCTGCCCGGCTACTTCGTCGGTTACGGGCGGCTGTTACAATACCAGAGCATCGTGATCTTATTCACCGCGCTGATCATCTATTACTTCCACCGCTTTTACACCACCGCGCAAAATCGCTACCTCATCACCGGCGCGGGGCTAATCGGCGTCAGCCTGCTGATGCACTACGACGCCCTTTTCAGCATCCCCCCCGCGCTCTATCTGGCTTATTGCACATTGGGGCGCGATTGGCGCGCTTATCTCTCGCGGTGGCGTGTGTTGCTATTGGCGGTCGCGCTCATCATCGGCATCCCCGCGCTTTATTTCGCGCCGTTCGCGCTCTCATCACACGTCTCCATCACCGCGGCGTATCTCGGCGGGCGCATCGGCGGCGCGCCCCCCTACAACAACCTGCGCGATTTCTTCGAGCTTACACTGGTCTACGATTCGGTCTACTTCTTCGCGACATTATTCAGCTTAGTCGCGCTCAAAATGACCGCGCTGCTGTATCGGACGACCAAAGTGGGAAAACTAATCGCCGCGCTGTGGGTAATCAGTCTCGCAATGATCATAGCAACGCGCGCCCAATCCTGGACATTCGTGGGGATAGATTGGACATTCGCCCCCTTCGCGGTGGCTTTTCTCATCTTGTGGTTCGCTTTACGCGCCCCCACCGCGCTGAAAGTGACGCTGCTATGGTTCTTCGTTCCGTTCCTGCTCTACATCTTTGGCATCGCTGACCCGCGCTCTCACGTCTACTGTTTCTACTCCGCCGCGTTGCTGCTCGCCGCGCTGACGCTGGACGAAATCATCTCTCGCGTCCCCTATCGTCGCGCGGTCATCGGTGCTCTGATTGCGCTTTATCTCCCATTGGCTTATTATCCCTACATGGTTTTCGTTAAACATGTCCCCGAATACCAGCGCAACTTCGCGGAGTTTCGCAACCCATTCTACTGGACGCCGTACACTGAGCTAGACCCCGGCGCGTACTTCGGTTTTCCCTACCGCGCGGGTTGGCGCACGATCGCCTACCTCTACCGCGTCGGTGAGCTACGCGGCGACTACGAGAGCAACGAGAAAATCAGCGTCACCGATTGGTATCTGCCGCGCCAGCAGCACCAGGCTTGTTACCCGCGCTACTACATCTTGGCAGAAGGCGCCAAGAGCAAAACCGCGATACCGCAAGACGATTTAGCGCGCTACTATAGCGAGATCATCAACGTCACTGTCAACGGCGCGGTGAAGATGCGCGTCTACGAGTGGGGCGCAGTGGTCGAGCAGCCTAAAGTCTACGCCGATGAGGAATACGCGGCGCGGTTTATGCGCGCCGTATCCCTGAACGATTATCCCGCGTTCCCCTGCGTCTGGTGCGACCCCACCGCGAAGTTCGGCGAGACCCTGCTGCAATTCGACGCGCAACTGTGTCGCCAATGTATGCCCGCGCCGCAGTACCCGCTGGACGTGAACTTCAATAACCAAGTGCGTCTGCGCGGCTTTGATTTGCATGAGGTTGACGCGGGGTTGTTATTATTAGTCACGTTGTACTGGGATGTGCTAAACCCGCCGAAAGATATGGATTCGGTGTTCGTGCATCTGGAGACCGACCGCTTATGGGGGCAGGGCGACAGCGCGCCGGTTTGCAACTTGCACCAAACCGACCGCTGGACGCCCGGCGAGATCGTGGCAGACCGCCATCTAATCACGCTCGAAACCGCGCCGCCGCCCGGTGAGTATCCGTTGACCACCGGCTTCTATCGCTGGGCAGACGGCGCGCGGCTGCCTGTGCTGAACGAACAGGGCGCGGTAGTTGACAACAGCGTAACTTTGACTAAGATTCAAGTGGAGT
>CAZSIG010000609.1:0-2841 GCA_964606195.1 uncultured Anaerolineales bacterium | reverse complement strand
CCGATTTTCAGCACGCGCACCTTCGCTGTAATGCCATCCTGAATATTAGCCACTGTCTGTAACACCTTTTGCGCTTTATCGAAATCGACATCGCGCACTACCACATACGCGGGGATATTCAGGTTCGGCGTCCCCGCGAAGAGGTTACGATAGCGGTCGTTGATCGCCTTGTTCGCGGTCTCAACCGTCGTCGTCACCTCGAACGCGGCGATGATGGTATTTTGTTTAATCACCAGCAAATCAATCTCTTTGATGGTGGCGAAACTCATTGCCGGAATGCCGAATTGCACGTTGGATTGCATCAGCGAGCTGATCTCGCGCAACGCGCCCTCCTTCCGCTGCTCCGACTCGCCGGCATGAACCTGATACCCTTGCTCTAGGGCGAATTTGGCGATGTGCGAAATAATCTCGTTGTGACTCGGCGTGGCGGGCAGATCGCTCTCTGAGATCAGCGTGGACTGTATCCCCTCTATCGCGGGCTTCGTCTCTGTTTTCACTACAGACTGCGCGCCGCGCAGGTAATAAACCTCGCGCTTTTTATCGTCCAACTGCCCCGATTCGCACACGCGGCGCAGGACGTGCTGAATCGCCTCGATGCCCGGGCGGTGACTATTGACGAGACTGGTATAAATCACTATCAGCAATTCATCCAACGTGGCATACTGTTTCGGTTTAGGTTTACTTTGCAGATAGTCGACGATCAACTCCTCCGTAACCTGCTCCGCGCGAATATAATCCAGTGGTTTCAATTCTTTGGTGATAGTATCTATCTGCTCCTCGGTATACCACTTTTTACCCTTGCGCGTGAAGTGCGCGTCGAAGAACTGCGCGAAGTTGAACCGCGCCAGCCGATGCAGCAGATTCTTCTCGTTGAGATACGGAATCAACCCGCTCATCAGCAGATTCTCATCCGCGCCGCCGTTATACTCGATCAACTCGCGCACCTGCGCCACTAAATCCGCCTCTTCGTTCGGCTCCAGCGTCTCCTTGATATAAGCCAACGACGCGGGAATATCCTGCCGCTGAAAACTCAGCACGAAATCGCCCAACATTGACCCCGCGGCGCGCTGGTGCAGCGTTCTAGTGTAATCCTCTATCGGCGGTTGATACAGCATCCCGCGCTGTTTATCCACCTCCGGCGGCGGCAACTTAAAGCCGGCGCGCTGTGCGGCGCGGTGTAGACTCATCCAGACGCCGATGTCGCGATTGTGAAAGGTCATCACCATCCACCCCTTCGGCTTCAAGACGCGGTGGCACTCCCGAAAAATGCGATATAACATCTCCTCATAGTGATCCAGCGTCTTCTCCGTCTCAAAGCCAGAATGGCGCGTGGCGATCGCCTCGTGCGTGTTGTCGATTAGGCTGTCGATTCCCAGCAGATCTTTGAGCCATACCACCCAGAAATCGGCTAACTCCGCGTATTGCACATTGCCGCCGAAGGGCGGATCCGTGATGACTACGTTCACCGATTTGTCGGGCAAGGGGAGTTTGTGCGAGGATTGATTCAGCAGCAGGCAGGTCGCGTCGCCGCGCAGGTCGTAGTAATCTTGCGCGAAGCGGCAAAAATCGCCAATCTCCTCGTTGGAGTATTTCTTGCCCCGTTTTATGGTGCTCTGCCCCTTGACGTAGCCCTGTTCAAACAGTTTCCACGCGTTTAACTCGTAATACCGCGTCGGAATCCAATAACCATGATGCTGCCAGCCGTGCGTAGTGCTGCTGGTCATTATCGAAGTCCACGACACGCGCGCGCTGAACGCGAAGAGCAACATCTCCTTGACATCGCGCGCGACATCCAATTCGTCGATAGTTTTCTTTATCAGCGCGTTCGCCAGCAGATTGCGCGGCGTGAATAGGTCTCTGAACCGCGTAATACCCTTTTGAAATACCGCGTCATCACGCTGACGGTCTCCATCGGGAAACTCGTCGTCGGGAATATACAGGTTCTCGGCACTGACGACCGCGTCGAAATCTCGCACCACCCCTTCATAGCGCGCGCGGTCTTCCTCCGTCACCTCTTTAGTCCCCTTGCTCTTGCACGAGCACCTGTAGCGCAAACGTAACATTCTATCGGGCAGCCTTTGCGCGTCGCCCGAATAGAAATGGGTTTGGCATTTAGGACATTCGTAATGCCCGGCGCGCACCTTTTTGGTTCTAGCCAACACGAACTCCGCGTCGCACAGTTCTTCGGGACATTTCACCACCCAACTCCATTCCACCCAATCGACGCGCGCCTGAGCATTTCCGCAATCGGGGCAAGTGGTGTGATAAAATCGCTGAATTCGGTCATGCACGCGCTCCTTGACCAGCGCAAACCCCTCGTCCAGCGCGGCTAAATCGATGGGCATCACCTCCATTTTGGTAATCAGCCACGCGATGGGATTGAGGTCTACGCCGATGACGCGGCGGCGCAGACGCAGCCCCTCGACGACTGTCACCCCGCCGCCGCAAAAGGGGTCGAGGATAATATCTCCCGCGCGCGAATAGTTCTCGATGATGCGGTTGAAAAGGTTATACGGTCTGCGGGCAAAATAGCGGTGCATCTTGTAAACCGGCGTATGCGGCTGCGCCAGTACCGGCGCGGACATCAGGCGCGGCACTTGGCGTAAATTCCCCTCTTTGGCGCGCTGTTTCTGAATCATATCCGCTACCGTCAAATCCGCCTTTAAGTCCGCCGTCAATTGCTCCGCGGCAACGCGCGGCGCGTCATGTTCGTTTTTAGAGTTCATATATCATTCCTTTGTTCCCTAATCTATCTACCTGATACTTTCAAATTACCCTTTCGATCCGCGTCCCTGTTCGCCGAGTGAACTCGGCGCGGCTACCGGAAACATGCTGAAGCAT
>CAZSIG010000608.1:1700-2845 GCA_964606195.1 uncultured Anaerolineales bacterium | reverse complement strand
CTACCGTAAACCACAGGAGCTGGCAACCGCGTGAAGGTAGCTGTAGTAATTCCAACTTACAACGAACGTGAAAACATCGGGGAACTGATTCAGGCTATTCTGGATTTGCCGCTGGAGGTTGAAATCATCGTCGCGGATGATAATTCCCCCGACGGCACGAGCCAGGTGGTCGCCGAACTCGCGGCGCGGTATCCGCAGGTTCACCTGCTGCTGCGGCGCACCGACAAAGGACGCGGCGCGGCATGTCTCGCCGGATTCGCCCACGCGCTGCGCGACCCCGAAGTCGCGTACATCTTCGAGATGGACGCCGATTTCTCGCACGATCCCGCGGATATTCCCCGCTTTGTGGAGAAGATGCAGAAAATGGATGAGCATGGCAAGCCGCGCTACGATTTAATCGTGGGGTCGCGGTATATCGAGGGAGGAAAAATCACCAACTGGCCAGCATCGCGGCACATTCTGAGTTGGGGCTCCAATCTGCTCGCCCGCGTCGTGTTGAATATGCCGATCTCCGACTACACCACCGGCTACCGTTGTTATCGCCGCGCCGCGCTGGCGGACTTAGACCACGCCGCGATCAGCTCTGCCGGTTATATCGTCCTGAGCGAGGTCGCGTACCAGCTTTATCGCAAGGGGTATCGTTTGGGCGAAATTCCCATCGTCTTCACCAACCGCAAACGCGGCGCGTCCAACGTTAGCATCAAAGAGATCATGGACGCGTTCACGACAGTCTTCCAGATCCGCTTGCGGAAATAAAAGAGGCGCAATCCCTATTGTGTTGGTGGCGGTATGGGGATACCGCCCTGGCGCATCGTGTAGGGCGCAATCCCTATTGCGCCCAATTTATTTTTGGAGGAAAAACTTAGCATGAGCAAATCCAAACGGGGTAGACGCCGCGAGCGGCGCGAGAGCAAGCCCGCTGCCCCACAAGAGATAACTCTCGCGCAACGTGTGCGCATCTTCGCCAAGCGCAATCGCGGCTTGTTTATATCGTATATTGTCTTCTTCGGTTCGCTACTGCTTTTCACCTTTCTCTACGGAGAATTCGAGAAGACCACCGCCAACACCGCGCTGTTGAACTTCATCGCCTGGCTGACCGGCGCGGTGATTCGCGTATTTGGCACGTCGAATACTGTGTCGGGCAC
>CAZSIG010000608.1:0-1600 GCA_964606195.1 uncultured Anaerolineales bacterium | reverse complement strand
TTGATGATCGTCGCGACCGTCGTCTTTTGGCTGATTTGGGTACAGAGGTTACCTATTAAACATGGAGCAACTCTCGAAAGTTCGTCGAGCATGGCGGGCTAGATACCAACAATTTGGCTTCAAGATAATCATCACTTTGCTGTTGACCGCGGCGCTGATGTGGCTACTGTTGTTACTGTGGACGCGCAGCGGCGCGCACGAACTCTACAATCGCGCCCTGCTCCGCACCGCCGCCGCGATCTTGCCCGCCGCGCATGTGATAGAGGATGAAGCGGAAATAGACGAATACCGCGCCATGTTCTCCACCGGCAGCATCACCCGCTTTTTGACGATGGAGGAACGCGGCGAGAATTTCGTGCTGCATTACGAGCAGTTGCGCGGGCAAACGGTCAATTGGGCGGAGGTGGGTATCGAGATCTACGCCCTGCACTTCGGGCTGCTCGTCCTCACCGCGCTGCTTATCACCGCGCCCGACGTGCCTTGGCGGCGGCGATTGTTGTATCTGCCACTAGGCTGGCTGCTGATGCTGATTTTTCACTTTCTCGTCATCGCGCTGGAGGCGTGGCTGCTGAACATCGAGGTCAATCCCGCGACCAGCACCGCGAGTTGGTGGTGGAGATTTCGCGTTGCGGCGGTGCGCATCTTCTGGACTGAGGCGGGGGGACAGTTCGTGCCCATCGCCATCTGGCTCGCGCTCACGGCGCGGCATTGGCTCCCGGCAGGGGCGCGAGAACGATTGTCTATCTTCTCCACCAAAACTATTTCCCCCGACGCGCCTTGTCCCTGCGGCAGTGGTAAGAGTTTTCGCGAGTGCTGCGGCAAGTGATTTGAAATTTCTCGCGTTTGATGTTATAATTCCACGTGTTACCAATTGAATATCGCATGATGATGGTCTCCGACGCGGAGAAAATGAAGGAAGTCCGGTGTGAATCCGGCGCTGTCCCGCAACTGTGAGGCTTAGCGAAGCCGAGCCAGAAACTTCACCATCGTCTTGCTCCGAAGTACCTTCGTGGAAAGAGGAAACGGGGTTATCCTGTTTCTCCTTACCTTAATCGGTTAGGGGATTTTTATTACTGGATGCCGAACGCTCGACCGCGCAGGTCGAGCGTTTTTAATTTGAGATAATAATGACAAAGTTACAACAGGGCTATGTGCAAGTTTATACCGGTGATGGCAAGGGGAAGACCACCGCGGCGATAGGCTTAGCGGTGCGCGCCGCGGGGCATGGGCTGCGCACCTTCATCGGGCAATTTATGAAGGGCCAGGATTATGGCGAACTCGCGGTCCTGAGTGATAATCCGCTGATTACCGTCGAACAATTCGGCAAACCATCTTTCGTTCACGTCCACCGCGCCACGCCCGAGGATATCGCGTTGGCACAGCGCGGTCTGGAACGTACTCGTGAAGTGCTGACCAGCGGAGAGTATGACATTGTGGTGCTGGACGAGATAGATGTCGCGGTCTTCTTCGAGCTAATCTCCGAGGATGACGTGCTGGCACTAATCGAGGCGCGCCCGCCGCACGTCGAGCTGATTATCACCGGGCGCCGCGCCCCGCAAGCGATCATAGACCGCGCCGATCTGGTCACGGAGATGCGCGA
>CAZSIG010000607.1:0-2847 GCA_964606195.1 uncultured Anaerolineales bacterium | reverse complement strand
TTGTATAAAGGCAATCCCATTTTTCGCGTGAAAAGAGGCTGGAAGTGATTAGTGTGACAGATGGAGGTGGAAAGTGAAACTCACGAAGTATAAATTTGCTTTATTGTTGCTTTCTGGCGCGCTGCTGTTGCTTATGTCGAGTATCGTCGCGGGGCGATCTAACGCTTATACGCCGGCTGCGGTGAGGGCGCAAACTCGCGACATAACGCTCATGGCTCAGCAGGATGCTTTTGTATCCGAGACTAGCCCCGGCGCGAATTATGGCAGCCTATCCGAAATCTACGTAGGGCGTAATTCGTCCGGATACGATAGCCATATCCTGGTGCAGTTTGATCTCTCCTCTCTGCCCACCGACGCGGTGGTAATCAGCGCGACTTTGCAGATGTATCAGGTGTTCAATCAAGTTCAGGCGGAGAGTGGCATACAACAGACGTATGATGTCTGGGCTGACGCGGTCACGGAGAGTTGGGATGAGACGGCAATTACCTGGAACAATAAACCCGCTGCTGCAAATCAAGGTGATCCCGCGTTAGCTGTCCCATCGAGTGGTATCCACCACGATTGGGATGTCACGAACATCGTCCGAGAGTGGGCGTCAGGGGCGCTGACCAACTATGGCATTCTGCTGCGCGGCGACGGGGTCACGATTGGGGGGCGCAGTTATTATGCCCTGCCCGGCGGCTCGGCACCGAAGTTGGTCATCGCGTATACCTCTGATACTTACGACTGGACTTTCACGGCGCAGAAGGATACTTACGTGCACGAGGCTAATCCGGACGCGAATTACGGGAGCCTGCCCGAGGTCTACATAGGACGGAATTCATCCGGCTACGATAGTCATATCTTGGTGCAGTTCGACCTTTCCGACCTGCCTGCCGGCGTGGTGGTGCTCAGTGCCACCTTGCAGATGTCTCAGGTGTTCAATCAGGTCCAGGCGGAAAGTGGCATACACCAGACGTATGACGTCTGGGCTGACGCGGTTACGAGTTATTGGAACGAGACGACGGTCACTTGGAACAACAAGCCAGGCGCCATCAGTCAAGGCGATCCGCCGCTGGCGGTCCCGGTGGGGTACACTTACCACAACTGGAATGTCACGAATATCGTCCAGGACTGGGTTGCAGGGTCGTTGCCCAACTACGGCATCTTACTGCGCGGTGACGGCGTCACAGTAGGGGGACGCAGTTATTATGCCCTACCCGGCGGCTCGGCTCCGAAACTCATCGTCACCTACTCCGCCGCCACTCCCATCCCCACCCATACTTCCACCGCGACGCCCTCATCCACTTCAACCGTGACTCCCACTCCCACGAACACCCCTCCGGTTAGCGGAAGCTGCCCCGGCACGGTATACATCTTTCCTGACAAGGATACCTGGACCGGATCATCCAATCCGGTCGCGGTACACGGGAACGATGATCAAATCGTAGTCAGTACCGATATGGGTAATCACAGATATGCTCTGCTACACTTCCCTGTTGAAGGGGTAGTACCGCCAGACCAATACATTTACTCGGCTCAACTTGTGCTGGACGTCGATGGTGACATCTATAGCGGCCCGCCACCGCCGTGGTCGGTCATGTACTACACGCTGAACGGTCCGTTCGATGAAACCACCAGCAACTGGAACAATCAGCCCTATATGTATACGCTGTATGGCGCGGCGGAAGTCGGCGACGAGGACTCGCACATCATAAATATACGTCCTATGGTGGAATCCTGGCGCAAAGGCAGCCAGGAGAATCATGGGCTGGGATTGTCTCCTATCAGCGGGGATTATATTTTTCATTATTACAGCCGCGAGGTGGCGGAGATGTGGGAGCGCCCGCGAATAATGATTACGTGCGGTTATTATACCCCGACGCCCACCGCGACGCCGACCAGAACGCCTACCCGAACATCCACACCTACGCCCACCGCGACGCCCGGCCCGGCGACCGCCGACTTCGTTGCCTTTGCGTTGGAGGTCACGCAGGGCGTTCAGGATCTGAGTAACAGCGTGCGGTTGGTGGAGGGCAAACGCACCTTTGTGCGTTTGCATGTTGAGGTCAACGACGCCGAAATCAATTCAAATACTGATTATTGGACTACCGCGAAGTTGTACGTACACCGCGGTACCAACTATCCAACTACGCTTCTTCCTATCAACAACAGCTCCGGTTATGTCAACTTACCGGGACCGGAAGGCCCTATGTTTCGCGAGGTTGTGGATCATGCCTTTCTCTTCGAGCTGCCGGACGAATTCACAAGCGGGGAAATCGAACTGAAGGGGTACGTTAATCCAGGGTTCGACTTTCCGGAGACCCATACATACAATAACGCGGTCGAAGAGACCGTATCGTTCGAGCCAGTTCCTCCTATGAATCTAGTGATGTTCAAGTTCGGTTACCAAGACGAGAATACTGGCGAATATATCTACCCAGCCACCACCCACCTTAACATGTTGTGGCGGTATCTCAAGCGGCTCTATCCCGTTAGTGATATTCCTTATCGATCGCGAACCTATCAGTACGACGACGACCTTCCGAACTGCGATCAGGTCAATTGGCGGTTGGCTCTGGAGTGGGTATGGGATGAAGATCACGACGACGACTTCCCGAATGGGATGAGGTATTATGGGATGGTGTCCGATGAGGGAGGATTCATGCGCGGGTGTGCGGGGGGCATTCCTAGCAGGATCGCCGCTGGTCCGTCCGGCATAAGCAACGCGGGCTGGGACACCGACGGCAGCTACGCGGATTGGTACGGCGCGCACGAGCTGGGACACACTTTGGGGCGACACCATCCCGGCGCGTGTGGTGATAAAACGGGGTGTTACTACATCGGGCAGTTCGAGGTTTGTCCAGA
>CAZSIG010000606.1:0-2847 GCA_964606195.1 uncultured Anaerolineales bacterium | reverse complement strand
CCTAATCAGTCGGTAACAGTTATAGCGAAGACGAGATGCTTTGCTACGCTCAGCATGACATCTTATAAAGGGACCTGCTAGAGGTGTTGAGCACGCGGTTTGTACTTTGAAAAAGCCCTATTTTGGCTAATCAAAAATACAGGCACTGGTTCAGTTGAGTTAGCTTTTCCCAGACTTCCGAAGTTTCGGAAAACTTCGGAAGTCTATACGCGGTCAAAGGTAAAGGGCGCAACATTTCCTGTTACGCCCTTGTGAAAATCACCTCAATTACGCTTGCGCGGTCTTCGGTACGTGCAGCACAATAGTGGTGCCGCGCCCGGGCTGAGTCTCGATATTGAGAGTGCCGCCAAGCCGCGCGGCGCGCTCCTGCATGTTTATCAATCCCAAGCTGTTGCGCTCGGCGTATCGCGCGCGAACGCGCGGCAGGTCAAAACCCGCGCCATCGTCCGCGATAGTGAGAGTATATTTTGTGGAGGTATCTTGCAAGCGCACGGTCAGGTTATCCGCCTTAGCATATTTTAGCGCGTTGTTCATCGCCTCACACCCTATGCTGAAAATCAGTTGTTCGGTGCCCGGCTCTAATCGTTTGTCGTCGGTTTCGTCAATCAGTTGGAAATTGGGTTCGTCGCGCTGCATCTGTTCCCAGTAATATTCGAACGCCGCGGGCAGCCCGCGCTCCTCCAAAATTAAGGGATGCAGCGCAAACATTTGCAGACGCGCCTCGCGGTTGGCTTGATGAGTGAGACGTTTTAAGTTCGCTATCTCTTGCCGCGCATCATCTGCATCGGGAGGGAGTTCCTTTAGCAAAATATCTAAACCCCACGAGATGCTTGAGAGCAGTTGAATCGGTCCATCGTGCAGGTTGCGCGCCAGCTCCTCTTTTATCGTCTCTTCGGTTTGCAGAATGTGCTCTTTTTCGCGTTGAACGGCGCGGTATAGCCTAACGTTATCTATAGCCAATGCCACTTGCCCCGCGATGGTTTGCAATAGATTTTGGTCGTGGGTGGTGAAACCTTCCGCCGATTGTTTGTTCAGCACTTCCAGCACTCCTAAAGTTCGCCCCCCAAGCTGCAATGGTACAGCTAGGACGGATTTTGTGGTGAAGCCGGTATTTTGGTCTATGGCGGGATTGAATACGGTGTCGGCTCCTGCGTCGTTGGTCAGATACGGTTCGCTGTGTGATGCCACCCACCCCGCGATACCCTTGTTTATCTCCATCCGTTTTTTGGTAAGTTGCCCCTCTTTCTCACCGTAAACGACCTCGAAGACAAGATGGGTTTTTCGCGGCTCATCGTCTTTTTCTAGGGCGACGATGTCCTCTAGGGCAGATATGGTAGGTTCGTTGATGAGAAGGACGGACGCGGCGGTGGCGTTGAGGGCGTTAGTTGCCATAGTGATGGTCGATTTGATGATTTGTGGTAGATTCAGTGTGGCGGTTTGCCGCGCCAGTTCGTTCAAGAGGTCTAGCTGTTTTAATCGCGCCCGCGTGGTAATCTTTTGGCTTAGGGTATCACCAAACGCGCCCAGCCAGCGGACGAGCAATAGCATCAGTTCGCTTTGAACCAAGCCGAATTTTTCGGGGGTATCGAACAATAAACTGAGCGCACCGACTACTTGTTTATCGCTGAGTAGCGGCGCGCTGACCATCAGGGTATCATCTTCGAGCATCGTCTTGGAGAGGATTTTGGTATCTACATTTTTAATGTAATAAGGCGATTTGTTAAGGCTTTGGTTGATGCTGTGTTCCCAAGCCGCCAGGCGTTTCCATACCTTCTTGCTAATCATGCCCTGACGATGCAGGCGCGGTTTATCTACTACGATAATCAGCGACCCGGCTTGAGCGTCGAGTACGTACATCGCGCCGGAAAGAGCTTTCGACAGCCATTGCTCAATATCGCGGTAGGTGGTCAGTTCTATAAGTTGGTTGAGTAAGGGGAGACTCGCTAACTGTGCCTCTGCAGCCTCATTTTTCATGAATAGGAGCCCTTAGCCTTAGTAATCGACTTATACCGCGAACACTAGAGACGTCAAATTGACTGCAAAGGCGCGAAATTATGGGGATTTTGGTGTAAGTTTTAGCGCTTTTGGCATTCCTGTCGTAGAAAAGTCGATTTAGAATTAGTAACGTGTCGATGTATCATCTGTCGGGGATTTGGCGCCAAGCGTGGACTACATCAGGTAATAGTTTAGCTAGTTTCAAATAAGGTAGGTTATCAGGGTTGGAAACGAAATCGCGTACATCAGCAGGAAGCTCCGACGGCGCTGCTAACGGTGCAGATGAAGGTCGCGGCTCTTCGACGAAGAAATTAGTGATGGGCACATTTAGGAAGTCTGATAAAGTTTCTAATTCCGCTGCTGAAATGGATGTATGTCCGAATTCGTATTGTTCTATCCTGTCTGAAGTGTGTTCTAGCACCGCGGCGCAATCTTGTAGCGTCTTATCTGCCCGCTGGCGCGCCTGGCGCAGTTGCACGCCGATGATGCGATTGCGAATGTTGATAGCCTCATTGCCGCCGCGCGGTTTTGCGGTGCGAGATGGCTCCTCTGCCCAAAAGTAGTTCAGCGGTTTACGCAAATACGCTGCCAATAATTCTAATTCGGGAAGCGAGATGCGCGTTTTGCCAAGTTCGTAGGCAGAGATAGTCTCCGCCGCGCAGCTAAGCACGCGGGCGCAATCCTCTATAGATTTACCCATTTCGCGGCGGGCACGGCGCAGCAATACCCCGATGATTCTGTTTTTGATAGCTAAAGTCTCTTTTTTGGTGTCCATAACGATCTACCTTTCTGTTAAATCAATAACTAATTGTTCGTTATGTTTTAGTTCGTCAATTATAGCACAACATAGCC
>CAZSIG010000605.1:0-2852 GCA_964606195.1 uncultured Anaerolineales bacterium | reverse complement strand
TGGCGCGGGCGGCGGCTCTTCCGTTCCACCTTCTCCGTATGCCGCAAACCCCACCACAACAGCCCCACCGCGCCGGTATACGCTGCGTCGCTGATATTCTCTACTAGACCTTCGATATTACGCGGACTGCCCACCCGTACCGGCAATTGCAACACCTCTCGCCCTAATTCGCCGAACCCCGCCAGCCGCGCCACGCCGCCACACAACACTATCCCCGCGGGCAGCAGCCCATCGTAACCGGAGCGTTTGATCTCCTGCAAAATCATGCTGAAGATCTCCTCCGCGCGCGGCTCGATGATCTCCGCCAAATCGCGCCGATACGCCAACTGCCGCTCATCCGCGCCGAATACCGCCACCTCCAATGTCTCATTCTCCGGCACCACCGCGGGCAGCGCGTGCCCGTAGCGTCTCTTGATCTCCTCCGCGGTCGCGACCGGCGTGCGCAAGCCAAAGGCGATGTCGTTCGTCAGATGATTGCCGCCGATGCCGAGCACCGCGGTGTGCCACACACTCCCGTCGATGAAAATCGCGATGTCGGTCGTGCCGCCACCGATGTCTGCCAAGACGACGCCCATCTCTCGCTCCGCGTTAGTCAGCGCGGCTTCGCCCGACGCGATCGAGGGCACCACCAACTCATTGACCGTGACCCCCGCGCCGCGTACTGCTTTGATTAAATTCTGGATCGATGTCACCGCGCCGGTGATGATGTGTGCTTCTACTTCTAAACGCGTTCCCTGCATTCCGACCGGATCGCGCACGCCGCTTTGTCCATCCACCGTGTAGCCGCGCGGCACCGCGTGCACGATTTCGCGCGTGTGTGGGATGGCGATGGCGCGCGCCGCGTCGATCACCCGTTCCGTATCTTCAGGCATAACCCCACTCTCGCCGCGCGAGATCGCGATGACGGCGCGATTGTTGGTCGAGGCGATGTGCTCCCCGCCGACGCTCACGTACGCGCCCTCAATCTCATAGCCGGAGATCCGCTCGGCGCGCTCTACCGCCGTCGTGATACATTCCGTCGCCTCGCGCACGTTGACCACGACGCCGCGCTGCATCCCCTTCGCGGGCGCGATGCCCACGCCGACAACCCGCAGCGTCCCCGCGTCGGTCATCTCGCCCACCAGCGCGCATACTTTCGTGGTGCCTACATCAATTCCTACAACTGTTTTGTTCATTCTTTACCTATAGTAGGGTCTGCCCTCATACCGCAGGTCTACGTATTCCACCTGTTCGCCCTTGTCTTTCAATTCAAGCATCAACGACCTAAACAATCCCACATCTCGCGCCACGTTATGTTTAGGACTTACATACACCACCCAGCCCTCCTCGGTCAAAAAACTGATTTGCTGACTGGGAGAATAGTAAAACAGCTCAATTTCTGGAAAAAACTCGTGCCAGCGTCGCGCGGTATTCACCACCGCGTCATCCAATTTCTCGTTGACCTGTCGCGATTGGTTATCTAGCTCTTTAATTGTGAACGCGGGAACAACACCTTGATAATAACGCACAAGGCGATTGTCTCCGCTCACCCAATAACGCTGATCGCCCACTTCCCAGATGACATCTACTTGGTTTTCGAGTATTTCGATGGTCACCTGGTCAGGAAGGGCGCAGTAGACACGCGCCCGCTTTATTTCGGGAAGTTGTTCCAATCGCGCCGCGATCTGTCGCGGATTGGCGTAGAAGATGCTCAACCCCTCCAACTCGCTCGCCGCGTAGACTTCGTCAACGGTCAGCGTATCCACGCCGCGAATGTCGGCATCATAGATGAAAAACTTATAAGATGTGAAAAAATGCACGAGTAACCACAATAACCCCGCCAACATCGCCGCGCCGAGAAATTTCACCGGCATGCGTTTCCACTCGACAGCCATCGGACGCAGCGAAACCCTTTCGAACGACACTGCCAAATTGAAGCGCGGTTTCTTAGCCCGCGCCACCCGCCGCCGCGCCGACCTAAATCTCGAACTGTACCCCCGCTGATTCCTTCTCACAGCCATATCAATCGCGCCCTCCGCTCATCGAGGCGGTGCAGCCCCGCCGCGTGAGCCATATCTACCGCCGTCTGATACTCATTTGCCGTGATGGTGCGCGCCAATTCGGGAAATTCGCGCGCCTTGTACGCCGGGCGGTATTGGTTCATAATATTCATGTAAGTGTTGGTCGAAATCTCCTCCGCTAGAAAATGGACGATCTCTGCGGTCCCCGCCAAACCTTCGGGCATCACCAGATGGCGTATCAGCAGCCCGCGCTGGGCAACGCCGCGTTCGTCGAGCACTAAATCCCCCACCTGGCGGTGCATCTCCTTGACGGCTGCCTGATTTATCGCGGGATAATCCTCCACCTGCGAGTATTTTCGGGCGATCTCCGCGGCGGCGTATTTCATGTCAGGCATGTAAATATCGAAAACGCCATCTAATAATTGCAAGGTTTCCACCGCGTCGTAGCCCCCCGTATTGTACACCAGCGGCACGGTCAGTCCCGCCTCCGCCGCGATGAGTACCCCCGCCAAGATCTGCGAGACGACGTGCGAGGGGCTAACGAAGTTGATGTTGTGGCACCCCCGCTCCTGCAACCGCAGCATCAGCGCCGCCAAGTCCTCCGGCTCCACCTCTTGCCCCGCGCCGTATTGGCTGATCTCGTAATTCTGGCAAAATTGACATTTCAGGTTGCACCACGAGAAGAAGATCGTGCCCGAACCGCCGCGCCCCACGAGCGGGGCTTCCTCGCCGAAGTGCGGCTGCGCGCTGGAGACGACCGCGCGCTCGCCGGTTTTACACGTCGCGCCGCGCGCACTCTCGCGCCGATTCACTTGGCAGCGGCGCGGGCAGAGCGTGCAGTTCTCCAGGCGT
>CAZSIG010000604.1:0-2852 GCA_964606195.1 uncultured Anaerolineales bacterium | reverse complement strand
GCGTGCTCGGCGGTAAAAAATACACCGAAGTTGCGTAAGTTCTACCAAATTAACGGGAGCACGAGACCCGGCGCGTAGTTTATCCCCGCACGGGGGCTCAGGGTGACATATTATGCAAACCGCGCGACTTTGAGAAAGCCTTAGCGCGACGCATCAACCACTGCCATCACCCCGTGATTGTACAACGCTCGCACGAAGCACTCAATCGTAACATCAACCCCCGCCACGACGTGTGTGAGCATCCCCCGGCTGCCGACCGCCGCGCTTTTGCCCGCGTATCTCCGTCCGATGGTATCCGCGGGCATCTCCGCGTATATCCCCGAGAACGGATACGGTTTCTGCTCGTCGTCATCTACGTAGTAGCGATAGCCAGACGGGTACGGATGCTCCACGAAGCGTCTCCCTGTAGTCAAGGCGAGATATTGACCCTCCCCCACCGCGTAGCAGTACCAATGGTCATTGTTGGCTATTGGACTGAACGGCAGCGGGAAGGAATTGCAGCCTACCCCTTCGACCAAGATCAGCGCGACCTTCTGGCGCAGCAGGGCATCTAATATCACACTCGCGATGTCGGTGATAGATTCCGCCCCGGTCAATGGCGTATGCACAGGAATCTGCCGGTTGAAAGCGGGGATGCGCTGCAGCGGGCGCGCGCTGTTGCCGACGCCGCGAAATAGATACCCCTCGTGAGCGACCAGCAGGTGATCGGGGAATCGCTCATAAAACCCTGCGCAGCCGCCAAATTTTTCGCGAAACGCGGCGCGGTCGATCACTCGCGCTACACCGGCGTGATTTTCCAACTCTTGCAAATCACGCGCCGACGCGCTGTATAATCCCGCGTAGCGCGCCGTCATGCCTCCCGCAGAGATCAAACCATCACAGGTAGCGACGTTAATGTACTCCTGGAAAGGGGTCAAATCGCCCATGCCGACGATTACCGGCGAGAAGGCCGATTCTTCCACGAATCGTTGAATGTCATCGAACACGGCGCGAATATGCGTGGCGCGGCCGGTGGTATCCTGAGACATGAACATCTCCGAGATAAAAATATCCGCGTAATCCAACAGCATGAAATCAGGTTGATACCGCGCGTTCAAGTCCAGCGCGACATCTGCAACCCAATGGCTGGCCTCAATCGAGAGGTCGCCGGGATAGGGGTATTTTTCGATGACCTGCGCGGCTATGTCCAGCAGTTCGTGCGGTGCGTTCACAGGGCGCCCGTCGCGAAAATCGACCACCGTCTGCCAATCAATAACGTCGATTGTGGCGAGATGATTACCCCTCACCCTAACCCTCTCCCCAAAGGGGAGAGGGAACACGTTCCCTCTTCTCTGCAAGGGAGTATCATTGCGGGTAGGCTTCACGCCGGGACTAGGGGTGAGGGGCGAATTCCACTCCATAGGTTCTCCTGTGATCGGAATAGCCCACCCACACGCCGCGCAGCGGTTATCCTTCAGATGATAAGCCAGCGACTTAGCGCCGCAGCCGCCCAGATTAATCCGCTCGATCACCACCGCGCCGCACTGCGGACAAAGCGTACTGACCCACTGCGAGCCGACGAAGTTGCCGAAATAGATGTAAGGCAACTGCTCCCGCGCCGCTTCCAGCGCGGCATTGACCGCCGCGATGGGGGGACGCTCGTAGTCTGCCATTTTATATTCCGGGAGCAGCCGAAACACGTGCCACGCGACGCGCGTATCCACGGAGGCGATAAACGCGGCGATGTCGGGAATCTCGTGGTCGTTCACCCCTTGCACAATCGGCGTGCTGATTTCGAGATGCGTCTTATCATGCAGGATTTCCACATTGCGCCGAATGACCTCCACCGCGGGCGCACCTACGTAATCCCGATAAAACGCGGCGTCCAGCGACTTGATGCTCACATTGACGAATGCAAACGCGTCGCCCATCTGCGCGGCGACGTCGGGCGGCGTATATCCGTTGGTCAGCACCCCGACCGGTATATTCGCCTCCGCCGCGACGCGCGCTAACTTGAACAGCGTCGGTAGGGCGACCGTCGGCTCGTTGATGGCGAAGGCGATGTTGTGACAGCCCTCTTGTTGAGCCAGTTCGACCACGCGCGCGGGGGGAAGCTCGAAGTACAACAGCGGCTCGGGGTCAGACCGCGCCACGTACGCGTTCGAGCAGTAGCTGCAATCGAAATTGCACCCCGCGCCGCCTAAGACAAAGGTGCGGCTGCCGGGCTGAAAGTGATAGAACGGCACGGTCTCGATGTGGCTGACGAACATGGAACTGTAGCGATGCGGAAATCGCTCCGCGACCAGCCCCTCCACCAGATGATACATTTGGCAAAATCCAATGCGGTCGCCATCTAAAATACAATGTCTTTCGCAAAATGGACATTCAAGTTTGTTCATAGTTTTTTCCAAATTTACAGTGAAACGTGAAACGTGAAGACACTACGCACTACGTTTCACGCATGATGCATCACGTTTTACGCATTACGGGTATAACCGCTTGTGTTTGCGCGCCCGCGCTGCTATTCACCGCCACGACGCGCACATCAACCCCGTACAGTGACTTGAGATTGGTTTCGGTGATGACCTGTGTGGGATGTCCCACCGCGCTGAAGCTGCCGTTGTTCATCAACGCAACGCGGTTCGAGACGAGTAGGGCGTGTCCGGGGAAATGTGTAGCCATCAGCACCGCGATGCCTCGCTCACAGCGTAGCCGCTCGACGGTCTCTAGGATCAATACCTGATTGCCGAAATCGAGGTGTGAAGTCGGTTCATCGAGCAGTAGTATCTCCGGTTCCTGCGCCACCGCGCGGGCGATGAGCGCGAGCTGCCGTTCGCCGCCGCTGATCGCGGTGTAGGGCTTGTCGCGCAGGT
>CAZSIG010000603.1:0-2867 GCA_964606195.1 uncultured Anaerolineales bacterium | reverse complement strand
AACTATCCAGAAAACTCGGCGCCCTCCGCGCCCTCGGCGGTAAAACTATTCTGAATTTGCGTAAGTCCTGATATATAATTCCCCGCTGCCAAAAATGGCATGATGTGGGGTAGAGTATTCAGCAACGCGTGTCCCGCCTCCGGTAGAATGACGGCTGTGAATTGCGGCAACAGTTTTTGCAATCGCGCCGCGGTTTTCTCGGAAACGAAGAAACAGTCTTGTGCCCCCGCGACTAACAACGTCGGCATGGTCAACCGCGCCAGTTCCTCATCGGTAAATATCGGCTGGGCGGCGGTGCGCGGGTTATAATGGTTCATAATCAGATTACCGAACTCTTCAACCTCAGCAGGTATGGAAGCATCTTGATATACCAAACGATTGATGGAGGCAAGACCGCGCTTTCCCAAAAAAGATAGGGCGATGATACGCAACATCATCATCGGGCGAACCGGCGCGACTCCGCCCGGACAGAGCAACACCAGCTTCGCCACCCGCTGCGGCGCGGTCGTAGCAAATTTTATCGCCATCCAGCCACCCAGTGAACAGCCCACGAATACCGCCTTGTCGATATGCAACACCTCTAGCACGTCCTCCAGCCATTCCGCGTAGGCGTGGCTCTGCTGCGAGGGGCGGTTGGGCGCGCTCTTGCCCGGCTCCCCGATGATGTCTACCGCGTAGACGTGGTAATGCCGACTGTATTCGCCGACATCGCCCGACCACATCGCGGAGTTCGTGCTCGAACCGTGCAGCAGGATCATCGGCGGCGCGGTCTTCGCGCCGGACGCAATCACAAAGGTGTCACCATGCCGCGTGGGGATATTCAGCGTCTCATAAGGTACTGACCAGCGTTCGATTATGGTGTTGTAGAAGCCCATGATCGCGTTCTCGCCTGCCGGTGATTTATAGATAGGTTTAGTGGTCATAATACTTACTCCTGTTCTTTTTTCGGGAAAATAAAAAAGGCACGGCAAAAGCCGCGCCTTTGTAGATTCCCGGTTTGTTCTAACTTTTTCTTATCAAGCGCGAACAACCCTCCTACGCAAACGCGGCGTTGGCGGGCAATCCAAATCAGATTCGAAAGCGAAAAAGTTAGAAATATATTGGTTCATAACGAGCTAGGATTATATCATGGTGGGCGTCGTTTGTCAAATGGATTTATTATATAGGACTTACGCAACTTCGGAGTATTTTTGCCGCCGAGCACGCGGAGAGCGCAGAGTTCAGGCTATAGTTTTTACCTACTGAAAAGATATGACCTTAAATGACGGGATATGAACGCATATATGGGAGGCAAAATTATTACTTTAAGAAATCTCCGCGTCCTTTGCGCTCTCTGCGGTAAATTGTAGTGCGATTTTGTGTAAGTCTTATTATAGCCTTGTGGCATGGGTAGAAACGTCCTACGTTATTCGCGCTCTATCTCCGCCGCGTTTTCTCCCGCGACGTATCCCGTCGAAAACGCGGCTTGCAGATTATAGCCCCCTGTATTCGCGTCGAGATCTAACACCTCGCCGCATAGATAAAGCCCCTCGACTAGCCGCGATGCCATCGTGCGCGAGTCTACCTCTTTGAGCGAGACGCCCCCCGCGGTGACGATGGCCGCGCTCAGCGGTAACGGCTGTTTGATGTTAAAGCGCAGCGATTTCAACAAGCCCAGTAATCGCTCGCGTTCTTCCGCGGTGATTTGATGCCCCGGCTTGCGCGGGGGAATACCACTCATTTGCACAAACGGCTCAACCATCTTGCGGGGCAGCAATCCTTTGAGGATGCGTTGAAAACTGCGTTTGCTGTACTGGTCGAAATCGCGTTGCAACCGCTGGCGTAGTTGCTCTTCGCTCAACGCGGGCTTGAGGTCAATCGAGACGCTCACCGGACTATGCTCTAACGCGTCGACAATCGCCAAGCTTATCTGTAGTGTGATTGGCCCACCGATGCCGAAGTGGGTTATCATCATCTCGCCCATTCTGCTCTCGATGATGGGCAAGCGCGGTTGCTTACCCGGCACCCCACGTCCTACATCTTGAGTAGGTGTCAGTGTTAAATCAATCTCATCGGCGCGGCGTTGGTACGCCGTCAGGCGCACGTTGCGCAGGCTGACCCCCTGCATCGATTTAGCGCGGTCTATCTCGTCTACAACCAACGGCACCAGCGCGGGGCGCAGTTTGACGATGGTATGTCCCAATTCAGCCGCCATACGATAGCCATCGCCGCTGGAACCGGTGCTGGGATACGATGCGCCACCGGTCGCTAAAACTACCGCGTCGGCGGATAACGCGCCCTGTTCGGTTTGTACGCCGCTCACGCGTCCTTTAGTGCTATTTATCCTCGCGACGCGAATGCCAGTGCGTAGAGTTACTCTGTGGCTCGCCGTATATTGCTCCAACGCCGCGACCACGTCGCGAGCGTCGTCGGAGAGGGGAAAGATGCGCCCGCCGCGTTCGATTTTGGTTTTTACACCGTACCGCGCCAGCAATGCCAGCAAATCCTCGCGAAAGTAACGATAGAAGACATTGTAGAGGAAGCGCCCATTGGGACCGAACATAGTGATAAATTCTCGTATCTCTTTATCGTTGGATAAGTTGCAACGCGTTTGTCCGCTGATCAGAATTTTTTTGCCGGGGCGTTCGGTTTTCTCCAGCAAAAGTACCTCCGCACCTAATTCCGCCGCGCGTCCGGCAGCCATCATGCCGCTGGCGCCCGCGCCGACGACGATGACGCGGTTTTTACTCATCAAATATTCCCCTTTCAGATTTATTCGTCTAACCCACTGACTTATTATATTCGACGATGGAGATAAGGGCAAAGGTTTACCTAGTACTACAACGAGACTTCGCGCTAGAGTGTCATTCTGAGCGACCACCGGGAGC
>CAZSIG010000602.1:0-2873 GCA_964606195.1 uncultured Anaerolineales bacterium | reverse complement strand
GAGGATGAGGTTTTGGGACGAAGCACCGGCGAACCGGGGCAGATTTTCTACTTGCGAAATTCGCCCGTTTTAGAGATGATGGGTGATTGCTTTTTAGAGGTTAGAGGGGAATCATCTAGCGGGGGGTATAATCCCTGGAAACAGGTGAAAGATTTTTCCGATTCCACGCGGTATGACCGCCACTTCGTGCTGGACGCGGCGTCGGGCGAGGTGCGTTTCGGTCCTAGTATTCGCCAGCGCGATGGCACAGTTCATCAATATGGCCGCATTCCCGAAGCCGCGTGCGAAATCAGGTTCACGCGCTACCGCTACGGCGGCGGCACCATCGGCAACGTGCCCGCGGACAAGATTCGCGTCCTCAAAACCTCTATCCCCTACGTTGACCGCGTCACTAATTTGCAGCGCGCCAGCGGCGGGCGCGACCCAGAGAGTTTGGATGAAGCCAAGTTACGCGCGCGCCGCGAACTGCGCGCCCAACGCCGCGCCGTCACCGCCCAAGATTACGAGAGTTTCGCGCGCCGCGCCAGCCGTTCAGTGGCGCGCGTCAAGTGTAACACACCCGGGGGAGATAACAAGGATTTACCCGCCGGCATGATGGAATTGCTCATCGTGCCCGAGGCGACCGATTCTCTGGAAATGGACGATTTATCTAAACTGCACCTGAGAGAAGATTTGCGCCGCACTATTTCCGCGTATCTCGAACCATATCGGCTGCTGACTACGACGCTGCGCATCAGAGAGCCGGATTACATGGGCATCAAAGTACGCGTTGAAATAGTTCTCGATGAATACGCTGACTTGGAAGTCATCATAAACCGCGTCGATGAACGATTGCGGAACTTCATCGCGCCGCTACCATTGTCGGACGCGAAGGTAATCGGGCAAACGCTAGGTATAGAGTCGTGGGAGGGCTGGCCTTTCGGCAGAGACCTTTATCTCTCCGAAATCTACACGCTGATTAGCCATGTATCTGGTGTCAGGCATGTGTGGGATGTACAAGTTAGTCAGCGGCGCGTCGTCCCCAGCGGCGAAACTACGGAGGAGATACGCGGCGAAGATGAAGAGGCTGACGAGGGCTTGACGGTAGTTAAGGATAGAAAACTCGAAGTCCCGGCAGATACGCTGCTCTGTTCCCTGAATCACGAAGTAGTGGTGGTGGAGGAATAAGTTGATGAGCAAACAGACAACTTTCGGCGATTTACGGGTGGCGCACGTCACCGACTTTTACCGCAAATACCCCGGTGAACTCGTAACCATCTACACTCAAGTGGAGATACCGCGCGGTCTGCCTAATCTCGCGGTTAGGGTTTTATTGCCGCCAGAACTGATACCCGAAGAGGCGCGAATTATACAGGCACCCAATGCTGGCGCGGAAGAGAGCGACGCGCTCTTGGAAGTATCTTCCGACACAGAAGAGCGTTATTATCTGTGGCAAATCGACCGCGAAATCCCCGCCGAGACGCGGTGCGAGTATCAGACGCGCGCCAGAATCGCCCCCACCGCCCAAAACATAACTATCACCAGTCGCGCTATAGCCACATGCGAACAAGTCAACCGCCGCGCGGTCGAGGCATTGAGCATTGCGGTGTCCGCTAAGGGGAAATACTTGGACTATCTACCGGGGATTTATCAAGATGATGAACTGATGGCGCGGTTTCTAATGCTCTTCGAGAGTTTTTGGGCGCCGATAGAGCAACAGATAGATTCTATCTGGTATTATTTTGACCCGCGCATGACTACGACGGAGTTTTTGCCTTGGCTGGCATCATGGCTCGGTTTGACATTAGATGAACAATGGTCGGAGGAGAAAAAGCGACGGTTACTTTCCTCTGCCATATCTCTGTATCGAATGCGCGGTACTAAGGAGGGATTACGCAAATACCTAGAGATATATACCGATGGGCAAATATATATCACCGAACACCGCGCCAAGAATTTCATGTTGGGGCGTGAGGGGCGATTGGGTCCCGGCATCGCGTTGGGCAAGGGAAACAAACCTCATTCTTTTAAGATTATGATGAAACTGCCATCGCTGAAAACCGCGCGGCAAGAGACTCACCGCCGCCTAATGATAGAGAAGATTATTGATGCTGAAAAACCCGCTCACACCGATTACACCTTAGAGATAGAGAAGATAGAGGCTGCAAAATGATTTTAAGAGAACTGATTAAAGAGTTTCCGATAAAACGAATTAAACCTGTTGATGGCTTGGTCATAACCGCGGATGTGTGGGATGAGGCGCATGACTATCATCGTCAAAACATGCGCTTTCACGCGCTGTTTGGGCACGGCGCGGGCATCATGGCTGGGTTGGACGTGGTTGCCAGCGACCCACCGGATACCTCTGTGTATATCTTACCCGGTGTCGCGGTCGACTCAGTAGGAAATATCATCATTTTACCCAAGCCGGTATTCTACGATTTCGGTCACGAATTCGATGGCACCATTTATCTGTTGCTCAGTTATGGAGAAGGGCGTCCGCAAGCGGATAAAGAACAGCCGCAAAATTACGATAGTTCTGTCCTTTACATTCCTTCTTACTTCTCGGTCGTCGCGCAGCCGAACTTGCCGCATACGCCGTATGTGGAGTTGGCGCGCATTAAAAGGGGAAACCGTCAAGATAAATTGGCAGACGCGCAAGACCCCGAAAGCCCTAAAATGAACGAATTGGACTTGCGCTTTCGAAATGAAGTTGGTCCCGTAAAGCGTGAGATGGTCAGTATGGGCGTATGTTATCTAGGAAGCGATAAGGACACCAGATACGGGCGCGGGGCTTATTTTCTGGGGCGCGCGCTCAATCACGAAGGGAAATACCGCGTCGCGGTCGACGACGACGTGCCTTTCGACTCGACTTTGGGCGCTTATACTCTCGT
>CAZSIG010000601.1:0-2880 GCA_964606195.1 uncultured Anaerolineales bacterium | reverse complement strand
GTGGAGCGGTCCATGCTCATAGACCCATTCGAGCCGAATGACACGATGTCCGAAACAGTTACCGCCCCCGGCGAGACGCTCTACGCGGTGCTACGGGACGCGGCGGATGTCGATTGGTATAGTATCACCATCACCCAGCCGCACACCGGCATCACCATCACCCTGAGCGGCGCAGGGGAGATCACCGCGCCGCTGCCCGCGGACTACGACCTCGCGGTGTTCGGCCCGACGCTCACGAGCACGGACGAGGTGGAGGGCGCAGCGATGTTCGGCAATGCGATGTTTGGCAACGCCATGTTTGGGAATGCGATGTTTGGCAATGCGATGTTCGGGAACGCGATGTTTGGGAATGCCATGTTTGGGAACGCGATGTTTGGCAATGCGATGTTCGGCAACGCCATGTTTGGGAATGCCATGTTTGGCAACGCCATGTTTGGGAATGCCATGTTTGGCAACGCCATGTTCGGCAACTCGATGTCGCGCGCCACTACCGTGGAACGGGTGCTGTTCAACTGCCGCGACCATGTGGGCACGTATTACCTCGCGGTCTGGAACGGTAGCCCCCAAGATAAAAAAGTGCTGGGGCAATATCGCCTGACCATCGAAACCGGCCAGCCCTATACCCTGAAATGTGTGCCGCAAGCGCGCAGTCTCCCCCCCGCGGCCCCCTCACTGTACCCCGCGCTGCCCGAAATAACGGCGGCTACCGATACGCTCATCGTGGTCAACCTGCCGCGCCTGGCGCAATACTACGGCGCCGCCGTCACGAGCACGTTGCAAACGCAATTAGATGAACTGGCGGCGCACGCAAATGTGAATGGCGCGGTGGTCGATGTCTCGCTAGTGCCCGCCGTCGGCGCGGCATACGCCCAATGGGACGCGAACGTCTGCGATGTGCCGGCGGCTAATCGGGTCGCGATAGCGATTCGCGATGCCTTGAAAGAGCTGGTCGGCGAGCACCGCGCGACGCTGAAGTATCTGGTGTTCGTCGGGAGCGACGAAATTATCCCCTTCTACCGCGTGCCCGATATGACCGCGTTATGGAACGAATGGGAATACGGAAGCACGATGATCGCGGGCGCCGAGAGCTATATCAACCAAAACTCTGCGACCTTCGCCGCGCTGGAGGAATATAGCTCGTACATCCTCACTGACGATTTCTACGCCGATTTCCAGCCGCTGGGAGGGGAAATTATTCCCTTCGAGCGGTATCTGCCGGATTACGGCACCGGGCGGTTGGTGGAGACGCCTACGGAGATCGCGCACATCATTGACGCGTTTTTGACCACTGGTGGCGATACGCTAGAGATCAGGGGCGCGCACGCGCTGGTCTTCGGTTATGACTTCCTACTCGACGGCGCGGAGGCGATCAAGGATGCGCTAGAGACGGGGGGGGCGACCGTCAACGCGGGGCATCCGGAGTATATCAGCGATACGTGGACTAAATCGGCAATGGAAAGCATCGTCAACGATAGCCCGGATGAGATTGCCCTTAGTTCGCTCAACGGGCATTTTACCCATTGGCTGGCGCAGCCCGCGGACGAATCGGCGGGGCATTTCCCCAGCTCCGCAGTGGCTACCGCCATCACCGGGAGCCTCACCGGCGATCTGGTGTTCTCGGTGGGCTGCCACTCTGGGTTGAACGTGCCCGACCAGAATAGCGACCACGCGGTGGCGCAGTACGATTTCGCGCAAGCGTTCAGCGCGCAGGGGGCGACGTATATCGCGAATACCGGTTTCGGGTACGGCGAGACGGATGGGGTGTACTACTCCGAGCTGCTGATGCAACTGTTCGCCCAAGAGTTGTTAAGTAATCGCGGCGATCCTAAACTGAATACCCTCGGCGAGGCGCTGCGGCAGGCGAAATTGCAATACTTCGCGCGGGGCACCCACTGGACTAGCTACGATGACAAATCCACGCTCGAAGCGGTGTTGTACGGCTTGCCGATGATCCAGATTCAGACCGCGGGCATGCGGTTGGCGGAATACAAACCGCGCTATGTACCCCCCGCACTACACGCGGCAGCCGATTTGCTCTCGGCGACGGTGGAGATTACTAACACCTTCACAGAAGGGAGCAGTGAATTCAGCAACGGCGCGTATTATCACCTTGAGGGGGAGGTGCAGCAGCAAATGCACCAGCCGCTTCAGCCGCGGCACCGCGTAGACCTGACGAACCACCGGCCCGCGAACTGGACCGAGAGCCATTTGGCGCGGGGCGCGCTCCTGCTTCGGGCGCAGTCGCACGATGTCGCAGACTTCGACCCCATCATCGCCAAGCCGCCGATCACCGATACGGTAGTTGTTGGCGAACCGAGCTACGATGTGCCCGCGTGGAACCCCGCGCAGATGTTGAGCATCAATCGGGCGAACACCGCGCGCGAGCTGTTAGAATACCTGCTCGTCGTGCCCGCGCAGTATTGGGGCACGCACGAAGCGGGCGTCGAGCGGCTCTATGACCAATTGGAGGTGGTGGTGTATTACTCGACCGTCGTCACCGATGTGGTGCCGCCGACCATCTGGGAGGTAGAAGGGACGATGCGCGGGGGGCATCCCTTCTTCGCGGTGGATGTGCAGGATGATTTGCACGCCAATTTAAGTAATTACAATAATGGGCTACACCGCGTCGTGGTGACCTATCGGGACGGCGGTTATTGGCGGTCGGTCGATTTGGCATATAACAGTTCCAACTACCGGTGGGAGGGCGCGGTGGCGGAGATGACCGAGCAGGTGGATTATTTCGTGCAAGCGGTGGATGACTATGGCAATGTCTCGTTCTACAACGGCAAGGGGGAACTGCTGCTCGCGGATTATCAGTATATTTACTTGCCGGTGATGATGAAGAATTACACGAGGTAACCGCGTAGGTTTTGCCGCGAA
>CAZSIG010000600.1:0-2891 GCA_964606195.1 uncultured Anaerolineales bacterium | reverse complement strand
GAGAGGGGGACAAGTCTTCTCCCCTCTCCACGCAGAGGAGAGGGGCTGGGGGTGAGGTTGAAATCTTCTCCCCAAAATACCCCCCCATCCGCCGATTATACTCCCGATACGCCGCCGCGTCGGCGCGGCGCAGCAGGCGCAGCAGCGCGCCGCGGCTCAGTTCGTGATACCAGTAGCCCCCCTCGGCGCGCTCACTGACGAAGGGATACGCGGTGATTAAGTCGAGCAGCTCCTGCGGCGCCGCCACCTCGGGCAGCAGCGCGGCGAGGATCTCCGCGTCGAACCAGTGCGGCACGGCGCAGGCGAGCAGCGCGGCGCGAAGGCGAGGGTGTTTTCGCTCCGCCGTCTCCAGCGTGCGCGCCGTAATCAACTCCTGAATATCTAGCTTATCCATCCCCGGCTTGATTCGTTGCAAAATGTCCGCGTCCATCATAAATTCTCCTTACAGCTCCAGAGATACTCGGACATCAATTTCGGGTTTCCATCGAACGCGGCGTGAAAGGCAAGAATGGTATCCAGCGGTAGTTCTAACTCGATATTCTTGGCATAATGGTGAAAATCCTCCGGCTTCAGCCGCTCCAATTTGTGCGGGCGCGCCGTCTCGGGCACCTCTTGCCCCGCGATGATCACCGCCACGTTCGCTAATCCCCCATCCTCGACGCACGTCACCACGTCATGCTCTAACCACTTTCTGGTCGCGGGGGAGGCGTCCTCATAAGAATCGAGAAAGAGCACGCACAGAGTAGTGGTGGTCAACCGCGCCAGCGACTCGATGAACGCCATCGTGATTTTCATCTGCACGTCAGGGCGCGCCAGCGGTGCTTCGCTCATCTGTACCATCATTTGCGCGCCCTGTTCCAGATACGCGCCCCCCACGATGTTGCCCATACGCGTTCGCGAGAACTCTCCCCCGCTGCCCATGTGCACCTGCGAGGCGAACACCTGCGTAGCCCGCTGCACCTCCGCGTCGAAGGGGGCGAAACATGCCTTATGGTGGGGGTAATGCAGGCACACCTGCTGCTGCACGCGCGCCGCCACATCGTAGTAACTGAAATCCGCGCCGCGAAAATCGACGCGCGCGTACGGTACTTGCGCGGCGCGACAGCGCGGCATCAACAGCTTCTCCAGCAGATAACTTTTACCCATGCCGGTATCCGCCTGTATCGGCATCACGCGCCGCGTCGATTTACCTTCGAGAATATCCGCGAACAGCGCGGTCTCCTTCTCCCGATCTACTGCGTCTAAATATCGCGACATAATTCCTCCATTTTGTTTTCAGCCATGCTAAGACCTGACCAATACCCGAAGTGTCAAAGCAAGTCTTGACACTCTATCGCTCCAAGCCCCCGTCTCGGGGGCGACTAATTCAAAGCAACGTCCCATTCTCAAACTCCCCCGCGGACGGGGGCTGAGAGCCCTCTAGTCTAAGTACCGCGTGGACCAATAAGTGGAATGTCAAAGCTTGCCTTGACATTCTCTCGCTCCAAGCCCCCGTCTCGGGGGCGGCTATGCGCAAAGCATCGCCCTATTCCCAAACGCCCCCGCGGACGGGGGCTTAGAGCACAGATATAGCCGCGGGCTGCGCTTAAGTTGACGCATATGGGGGCCGGGGGTGAGGGTGATTTTCGCTCACTGGTGGAGAGCTATGCTCATGTAAACTACTCCCTAACAAACAAGCGCGGTATTCGCTCCTCATCGGTGAACCCCTCCAGCGCGATCGCGTTGCAGCCCGCTGTGTAAGCAAAGGGCACGTCTCTACCCGCGGCGATCGCGTCGTAGAAACCCTGCGCGAAAACGCGTGCCGCGTCGTCGGTGATGAAATCATCCATCGCGATGACATACCGAATCTCCTGCGCGATCAGCGCGCCCTGCTCTTTGGTATAGCACGCGTTCAACAGCACACATTCGATGCTGTCGTACATCGCCAGCAGCCCCGCCAACGCCTGCGGCGGCACCTTATGCACCTTCCCGACTTTATTCTTCAGTGCCAGCCCACCGCCCCGCTCCCCATGCGCGGAGAAATGCACGATGTGGTACTCCTTGTCCAGCAGGTAGCGCCGCACATCCTCAACTCGCGCCGCGTTCAGCGTCTCCAGAATGATGTTATCGCGGTTTTTGCCCCATCGAATGCTCTCTTTCACCGCGTGCTCCTCTTCGTCCAGCGCGACTTGCATCATGCCTTCGACTTGGGGATTGGCGAAAACGACGAGGATGCGTGTCTTGTCCTCTGTCGAGGGTGACGCGGAATCGCCGTACATGTTGCCCCCCACGACATTGCTCATTTGCACATCGCGAAAAGTATTGCTCTGGCCCCAATTTATCCCACCGGACGGCGCGCTCGCGGTGAGATCGGTCGGCGCGATGCCCAGTTCCGCCTCCAGCGCGTTTATCTGCTGTTGGTAATTCAGCATCAACTGTCCATAGCGTCCCTGGTCAATCAATCCCTTATCGCGCTGTTTATTCAAATCATTAACTACGGTTTGTAACCCTCGCAACCGCGCCTCCGCTGCGGCTCTATCATCTGCACTCATTCTGTCATCCCTCCTGATTGATTAGGGCTTTCTCAAAGTATCAACCGCGCTGCCCAAACCTCCCGCAGGTTTGATTTCCCTGACCAAATATATGGTTCTACAAACGTAACTGTGCTGGAGCCAGGCTCTGGTGTCCCAACCTGCGGGAGGTTCGGCGACTTTGAGAAAGCCCTACCTGATTGATGCGTCTCATCTTCGCATTGTACCATAATCCCGCGCTGCGAACAATTTAGAGGCTGCGGTTCGCCGAGTTCGCCGAGTGAACTCGGCGCGGCTACCGGAAACATGCTGAAGCATGTTCAGTATAACGCGCTTCAGCGCGTTTCTCGTAGCAGCCGTGAGTTCACTCACGGGGTGCTC
>CAZSIG010000599.1:0-2892 GCA_964606195.1 uncultured Anaerolineales bacterium | reverse complement strand
CCCACTCCCTTAACCTGTCCTATAATCCGCCGTTTCGCCCGCCACACGAACCGCGCCCATGGCGCGGTATTTTTCATGTACGGCTCGATCTCCGCAAAAGTCCCCTGCTCATCCCAATACAACGGGCACGCCCCGCAGCACAAATCCGCGAGGTCGCAGTCGCGGCAGCCGGGCGGCATGAATTCCTTGTCACGCCAATACCGCGCCGCGCGCCGCTGCCAAATCGTCTCGAAGTCCTCGTGCAGCAGATTGCCGATGCCGGTCTCGAAGCTGGAGCAAGGAAGCACCTGCCCGTCGGGTGCGATAGATAACAAACCATCCGCCGCGGAGCAGGATGGCGCGCCCAAATTGTACTCCGCGGGGTTGAACAGGCAGAGCGGCACCGGTGAGTACCACACGAAGCGCATTTCGCGCTCCTCCGCGTGCTCCTTCAGCTTGAGCACGATTTCACCGATGTTGCTGTAGTTGATGTCCTCCGTCCCCACCGCGCCGCCGGTGCGAATGAGCATGTTCATCGAGAGGTACGGCTGCTCCATCTCCGCGAGCATGTCGATCATCGCGGGGAGCGATTCGTAATTGAGATGGTTTATCGTCGTGTTGGTGTGCGTGTGAATGTTCGCCACCTTGAGGTTGCGCACCCCCTGCATCGTGCGCGCCCACGCCCCCTTGTGTGCCACTACCTCATCGTGAATCGCCGCGTCGCCCGATTCCAGGCTGACCTGCGCGGAGTGCAGCCCCGCGTCCGCCAACTTCGCGACGAACTCCGCGTCGGCGCACTTGATGCCGTTGGTGATGAGATTGACGCGCAGCCCTTGCTCTCGCACATAGGCGACCAACTCCGGCAAATCGCCGCGCAGTGTCGGTTCGCCGCCGGTGAAGGAGAGCGTCGGCACCTGCGCCTGCTGCGCGATCTTCTCAATAACTCGTTTCACCTCCGCGGTACTCATCTCCGGCACGGTGCGCCCCCGCTCCGGTGAACTAGCGTAGCAAAAAAAACACCGATTCTGGCAGCGATAGGTCAGCGCGATCTCGCCCAGAACCGGATATTTACGTTTATGCGTGCCGAACTCGGTCGATTTCACCGCGAGCATTCCGCTCGGATCTTCTTTAAGCAGCGCGGACAAACTTTGCAGCAGTTTGTGCAGGTCTTGCTCGATTGTCTCCGGTGATACATTGTACCGCGCCGCGCCCGCCTCTATCACCGCGTTCACGTCTATCGTCTCTTGATTATAGAGCGTGTGCAGCAACATCGTCGCGGTGGGATTGAGAAAATGTACTCGATTGGGACGCAGAATCAGCAGATTGTCCACGGGGCGAATGAAGATATATTCTCGCGTGCTGCTGACGAAACTTTCGGCGAACTCCTGTAGGTTACTCGTCATCTTCACCGCGCTATCCCACATCTACCGGTTCTATTACCGCGGCTTTGAAGGGTAGTGGCAATTGTACGAATACCGTTGTGCCCACACCCTGCTCGCTCTCCAGCCAGACGCGACCGTGATGTTCCTCTTCCACGATCTTCTTGACGATCGCCAGCCCCAAGCCCGTGCCGTATTCCTTGCCATGTGAGACGAACGGCTCGAAGACGCGGTCGCGCAGTTTCGGCGGAATGCCGCCTCCGGTGTCTTGAATAGAGATAGTGACAGTTTCATCATCCGCCGCGGCGTTAATCGTGAGCTTGCCCCCTTGCAGCATCGCCTCTTTGGCGTTAGTCGCGATGTTCAACAAGGCGCGGCGCATCTTGGCGCGATCGACCGACACATACCCGTCGTAGTGTATATGAGTTTCCATCTCGATGTCCTTATCCGCGAAAGAGGGTTTCAGCAGATAGACCGCCTCTTCTATCAAATCCTTGAGTTCACAAGGCGCCAACTCCGCACCCGCCTCACCGCGCGCGTACTCCAAAATCTCCCGTGTCATGTCAGTCAGGCTGTCCACCACGCGCGAGATGATCTTTCCCCACATCTGAATCTGCTCCGGCGTGCCGCGCCCCGAGGCAAGAATGTGCGCGTAGCCCTTGATCACCGTCATTGGCGATTTCAGGTCGTGAATGATGGTGCTGGAAACCTTCCCTATCGCCGCCATCCGCTCTTGATCCACGATAGTGTCATGCAACCGCGCGTTTTCGATGGAGATGGCTGCCTGCGCGGCGATGGCGTTGACCAATTCCAAATCCTCTTCGGTGAACTGCCCCTTTAACATGCGATTATCAATGTAGACGATGCCCAGCGGTTTGCCCTTCGCGGCGAGCGGCACACAGATGATAGAGCGCAGATTGTAAGTGACGATGCTCTCGCTGCTCTCGAAGCGGGCGTCGCTGCGCGCGTCGGTAGTCACCACCGGCTGCTGCGTGTTCTCCACCTCCGCGATGATGCTGCGGCTGATCTGAAACGCCGTGCTGTCGATCGTCTTTTGATCCATGTGGCGCGCCACTTTCACCACCAATTTGTCATCCTCGTACAGCATAACGAAGCCGCGCTCCGCGCCGGTCACTTCGATGCACGCGTCCATCAACTCGTTAAGCAACTCGTCCAAATCCAGATTGGAACTGAGCTGTTGGCTCACTTGCAAGACGCGCATCAAATCTTTAGTTGTTACGCTCGCATCTGTAGAAATGGAACCCATTATATTCATAACCAATTCACTCCGTTAATAAGGGGTAAAAAAGGAAGAAACTGCCACTAATTGCACTACACTTTCAAATTACCATTTCAGCCCGCGCCACGGTTCGCCGAGTGAACTCGGCGCGGCTACCGGAAACATGCTGAAGCATGTTCGGCATAACGCGCTTTAGCGCGTTTCTCATAGCAGCCGTGAGTTCACTCACGGGGTGAGCTGTTCGCCGAGTGAACTCGGCGCGGCTACCGGAAACATACTGAAGCATGTTCGGCA
>CAZSIG010000598.1:0-2903 GCA_964606195.1 uncultured Anaerolineales bacterium | reverse complement strand
GTATCCCAATCAGGAGGTCAAGACCGCGTTCACCGCGGCATTGTTAGCCGCGTGAACCCGGGAGGGGCGATAAGCGCAATCTCGCCGCGTGGCAGGTGGAGAAGGCTTAGTAACTTGGTTAGAATTTGAGGATGGACGGGATATGAAATGCTGTCCAGTTTTTAGTTTGCGTATCATGAACTGTCTTGGGTGATAATGTCCCGTGCTGAAATTGGCGATGTGGTGTATTGCTTGATCCAATGATCTTGCGTAAGTTGGCGCCACGTCCCAGTTTGGAAATTCAGCGCGTATAGTTTGCCATATTGCCGTACACCGCGTAGAGTAACTGTCCAGGAGTGTCGACGACGCGGGGTAAGATGTGATTATCGGCGGTGTTCAGGAACGCGAGGCGGTCGCTAGACGGTGCCCAGACCACCGTCCAGAAGAAACCGGTACAACCATGATCCGGATTCAAAGTTACCATTTTTCCAGTGGTGGTATTAATTAACTCAAGGTGCGAGAAAGGGCGCGACAGAGCTAACCATTGTCCATTGGGAGCCCAACTTGTTACTCTGAGGGGTTCGGTGGTTTCCAGATGATAGGTGTCGCGGCTATTCGCTACTTCCATAATCGCTAGTCGATACGTTGGCTCATAGTACCTAATGCTTTGCACAAAGGCGATTTTAGTGCTATCTGGGGACCATGCCACATGGCTGATCTCCCCTTGCGCGGGTTCGTATAGCAAGCGTTGGGTGGCATGGTCTGGGGAGATCAGCCATAAACTATTTTCGCGCAGACAACTCAACCAGTGTCCGTCTGGGGACCAGACGACTTGTTGTACCTCGTCAGCAAGTTTTGTTTCTCCGGAACCATCGATGTTGGCTATCCAGAGTGCATCAGCGCCAGCACCTTGCCAATCACCGACGATGAAAGCTACTGCGTTAGCTCGTACTGTTTTGAGAGGGGGTACGGTTGGTAAGGGTGAAGGACTAAGTTTGGGGATGAGGGGCGGAGATGGGGCGGAGCTAAAAGGCGCAGTAGCTATATCTGTGGGACAGGCAGGAGGTATGACTGTTGAGGACCGCAACGGTTGAGGTGTTATGGATACTTGTTCAGTGACTGGGGTAAGGTGGGGCGCGTTACAAGCTGTGCATATAAGTAAACACCCTATTAGTTGACTGAACTCCAATAACTTTTTCATTTTCATTTCTCGAGGGAAACAACAGGGGTCAACGTAGCACCTTTTTTAATGATTCCGCATACGCGGATACGGCATACAAGGTAAAATTGGTAATGGTGGGGTGGGGCTTTTCCGCAATTGGGGGCGCGGGAGCGTGAGGGGAGGCGGCAAAATCGAATAATGTCGGAGTATCAGGTGGCGGGGCTGCTCCATTGACGAAATCGCCCATCCGTTCTAAGCCATGAGCGAAACGCGCTAAGATCGTTTTGATCGCCTGGGAACTGTTATCGATGCCGATCCACCGCCGGTGCAGGCGCGCGGCAACGGCTAAGGTAGTGCCTGAACCGGCGAAACAATCGAGAACTAGATCTCCCTCGGTGGATGAAGCTCGGATAATGCGTGCTAACAAATCAGGATTTTTTTCGGTGGGATAGCCAGTGATCTTGATCATTTGATTGTGGGCATCCTTTACGTCTAGCCAAATATCTTGCACCGGAATACCTTTGCTCTGATCTAGATATACTTTACGGCGCGGATTGCCGGTGGGCGACCAATAAATCTCGCCGCGCGCGGCCAATTCCTCCAACTTATCGGGGGTATATTGCCAATGTTTTCCGGGTGGGGGGGGCATACCGCGCCACGGTTGCCCCGTGGCCCCATTGCGCGTGCCGGGGGCGTGGAGCGGCACCTTCTTGTACCGGCGGCCGGTCTCTTTTTCGGTGTAGGCATATTCTGCCGCTGCCCGTTTTTCTGTCCAAGGGATGTAGGGGCGGTGCCACACAGCTTGGTCAGATTTGGTGTAGTAAAGAAGGTGATCGGCAATGTTACCATAGGTTTTTCGGGTATAGTTTTTAGGATTACATTTTTGGCGGGTGAGCAAATTCTGGAAATTACCGCTACCGAAGACCTCATCCATGATGAGTTTAACCGGAAAGACCATGTGCTGATCTAGATGCACATATATTGAGCCATCTTCAGCTAGCAACTCGCGCAGCAAAATCAACCGGCGCCGCAAAAATTCTAAGTAGTGCGCGCCTCTCAGCACATCGCTGTAAGCATCTGCTTGTTGGCGAGATTTATACACCTTATTAGTGGCAAATGGGGGATCGATATACACTAGTCTAACCTGTCCGCGTACCGTTTCATCTTCCAATAAGTCACGGAGTAGCGGCAGATTATCGCCAAAATATAGCCGGTTTTGGGTGCTGGAACCGTGTTGCACTACCTTGACCGACGCGGGGGGGATAGCTAAAACATCCGCTTCAGCCAGCTTGCCAGCGTAGCACAGTTCGGCATCCGGCGCAGCAGTAGTGAAGGTGTCAGTCGGTTCCGCGATGATAATATCCCCGTTCCATTTGGTCTTTTGTACCCCTGTAGCCATTAAGCCTCCGCGTTTTCAGCTCTAAGCCAGGAGAGGGTCAGCCTTTCGGGCACCATGCGTAATGTCACCACCTTGATTTTGCCAGGCCACCGCATCTCTAGCGCGGCATAATCTCGCCACATCGATCCCAACAATAATCCAGGGCCATCATTTAGAAAGATCAAGCGCGTATTGAGCTGGTGTTCCTGCGCGTAGGTTAATATTTCATCCGCACAGTTTTGATAACCGCCAGGGCGATCATCTTCTTGTGCCCCGCCCCGATCAGAGTCATAGCGTGCCAGCCCGACCGCTAATACTTTTGCGGATTTACGCCCTGAAGCGGCAGGTTCGTGAATGACAAAATCGACGGGGCGATTGGGATTA
>CAZSIG010000597.1:0-2907 GCA_964606195.1 uncultured Anaerolineales bacterium | reverse complement strand
ATAAGGTTTTAGGCCGGCAAGTAGTTTTACAGGACGCGGATTAACGCGGATTTTCAGGATTTAAGATTTTTATTCGCGTAAATTCGCGTTCTATTCCTTATCCGGCTTATCAAGAAACAACTCTATTGGCGCGGTTGTTTCCATATTTGACAAAAAACGAAAAGTGGAGTATATACGCGCGTACTTCAAGCTAGTTGAAGAATTAAGGGTTAAACGCCTATGTTTAGCTAGTTAATTAGGAGGAAGAAAAATGGCTACCACTTTTTGTCCTAACTGTGATTTCGAGATCACTATAATGCGGCCCCAATTAGGAAAGTTCGTCGTATGCCCGGAGTGTGAGGTGGAGTTGGAGATAATGAGTGTCAATCCATTGGAGTTTGATTTTATCTACGAGGACACCGATGACTACGATTACTCAGATGATGAAGATTGGAATGACTACGACGATGAAGAGGAGTGGGATGATGAGGACGAGGATTATGATGATGACGATCGATGGGAATAGTAAGTAAAGGTCGCGGTTTATTTCATGAATCGATTCTCAAGAATATAAAAATCTGAACATCAGGAAGTATTATTGGTAAGACTTACGCAACTTCAGTATAATTTTACCGCAGAGGACGCGAAGAGCACAGAGTTTTCTGGATAGTTTTCTATCGCGCCGCGAGCATGACTTTTAATGAATACTTATGACTGCGTATGACAGATATAAAAAATCTTTCTCGTAACTCGCCGCGTTTTCTGCGCTCTCTGCGGTAAATTCCGATATGGTTTGCGTAAGTTCTAATTGGTTAACCCTCTTCTCTATTTCGATAGGAAAGAGGGTTTTATGATAAACTAGGAGAGTTGAAAATGCACATCGCGTTACTAGCGAATTTAAAAAAGAATGCGCCACTTTGGCACGGCATGTCACCGGATCAATGGGATGATTTAGACTCTGAAGAGACGCTCGAATCAATCATGGGCGCGCTGCGAACGCACGGTCACCGCGTCACCTTCTTAGAGGGCGACGCGACGATTTTGGATAAATTGCGAGAGGTGAAGCCGGACATCTGCTTCAATATATGCGAGGGGCATTTTGGCGACAGTCGAGAGGCGCAAATCCCCGCGCTTCTCGAACTATTGCGCATCCCCTACACCGGTTCAAAGGTGCTGCCCCTCGCGTTGACATTAGATAAACCTATGACCAAGCGCGTGCTCACGTACCACGAACTCCCCACACCACCATTTCAGGTGTTCGAGCGCGTGGACGAGAAACTAGATGCCAACATGGAATTTCCGCTCTTCGTCAAGCCAAGTCGCGAGGGGACCGGAATGGGCGTCAGCGCGGAGTCAATCGTGCGCGACGAGAGCCAATTACGCACTCAGTTGCGGCGCCTCTTCGAGCGCTACAGCGAACCCGCGCTCGTGGAGCGTTATATCGAGGGGCGCGAGGTAACTATCGGTATGGTGGGCAATCTGGTCACTCCGGTGGCGTGGCGGTTGCCCCGTAACGAGACCGCGCCGCGTATATTCAAGGGCTTACACTTCTTCCCGCCACTGGAAATCAACATGGACGCGTACCCGGTGGAAGAGGCGGGAATTTACACCAGCCGTATCAAGGTAGAATTGGCGCACGATTTTCATTATCTCTGCCCCGCGCCGCTGGATGAAGATGTAGTTGACGAACTGAACTGGTTGGCTGCCGCCACTTTTCGCGTCACCGGGTGTCAAGATGTCGCCCGCGTCGATTTCCGCCTCGACGCGAACGATGGTAACAAACCCTATATTCTTGAAATCAACCCCTTGCCCGGACTGAATCCCGAATACTCTGACCTATGCGTCGAGGCGCGCGCCGACGGGTGGCAGTATGATGAATTGGTAAACCGCATCCTGAACGAGGCAGCCAGCCGTTACAGATTGGAGGAGAGTGATTGACGAAGCGAGATTGGGAGTTTAGATTATGTTAGCCAAAGTACCCATCTACGAAGCACACGGTTCACCGCGCCAGATGGGCAGAATGTTGGGTGAACAAGCCGCGAAACAGATTCATAGTATGTTGGAAAGCTATCGCCAATTCATGCACAAAGTCAGCGGTTTTAATTGGCAAGAGGCGGTACGCGAATCACACAAATACCTGCCCTATGCCCAAGCTGATTTTCCCGAAAATGTGGAGGAAGTGACCGGCATCGCCGAGGGCGCGGGGGTGGAATTCTCCGATGTCTGGCTGCTCAATTGCTACGAGGGAGTGGCAGAAGACCAAAAGTTGATGGCGTGTACCAGCATCGGGGTGAACGACGACGTGACCGCGAATGGGCACGTCTATCTAGCACACAACGAGGATTGGATCAGCGGAGATAGCAAGCACGTCTACTTGATACGCGCCACTCCTGATAATGGGCCCCCATTCTTGGGCATGTCCTACGGCGCGTTGTTGTGCAATATCGGCTTCAACGCGGCGGGTATCGGCGTGGGAATCAATTCGGTCTATTCCACCGATGTACATGTGGGCGTACCGCGAGTTATTTTTTCGCGCAATGTTCTGGCAGCAGATCGGCTTACCGAAGCGATTCGCGCCTGCCTGCCCAATCGGCGCGCCGGGGGATATAATTATTTACTGGTTGACCGCAGTGGTGAGATATTCAGTATTGAAAGTTCCGCCGCTGCCCATGAGATAATCTACGCGCACGATGGTTGGCTCGTGCACACGAATCACTATCGCACACCGCGTATGAGAACCATCGAACAGCCCGGCGTCTACGCCAGCTCTAACGTGCGCTTACACCGCGCCGAACGTCTCCTGCGGCGACAGGTAGGCGAGATCACCGCGCCAAGTCTGCAAGAGATCATGCGCGACCACGTCAGCGAACCCGATTCGATTTGCAGCCATGAGGATATGAGCGAAGCCCCCCACGACCGCGACCGCAC
>CAZSIG010000596.1:0-2909 GCA_964606195.1 uncultured Anaerolineales bacterium | reverse complement strand
AAGTCCTGTCTTTTTTATTCGGGCTATTCGTAAATTCGCGACATTCGTGATTAAATCGCGAGGGATTTTTCAGAATCCAATTGAACAGAACCAGTGCCCTGTTTGTATTCAGAAGAAAAAATTAGTGAAAATTAGTGGCAACTTCTTCCTCGTTACCCCGCGCCGCGCCGCCACACAACCACCACTACACTTCCCACAATCAACCCCACAAACGTCGCGGCGGAAACCGCCTTCCCCACCTTGCGCGGTAACGTGTCCTCGAACTGCATAATAATGACGAACCAGCGGTCTTTCTTCGTTGGCTCGTGCAAATGCACGGTCATTCTGCCGTAAGGCTCATCGGGCACGATGTCCAATTCGCGAACGAAAGTGCCGTAATCGTCATCTATATCCTCCAGCCGATACAGATACGCGTGCCAGCCCGGATAGTAGAAGGTGTTGAACGTGATTGTCACCGGAAACTTGGCGCGGAGTTTCACTTTCTCGCGCACCGATGAATATTCCAACGGACCCGCGAACACCTCTTCCGGCTCTTTCGGCAGGCTGCTGTAATCGACTTTGGAGTTTATCTCCTTTCCCGCGACGAAAAAATCTGCCATCGGCGACCAGCGCGGTACCTCCTCGACCCAAATCGTCGCGCCGGTCATCCGATTCGCGCTCTGCTGAAACCGCATCAAGCCCCCCAGCGAGACCGGCCCCTCTGACGGTTCGATAATCTCCGCGTCGATATACGGCAGACAGGCAAAAATCGCAATCGCCGCGAGGATGTAGGTCGCGGTTTGCAGTTTAGCTTGCGTTCCATCGCCAGCGGCGGAAAACCGCGCCGCGAAATTCAATACTACTGCGCTGCCCGCGAACGCGGTCGAGAACATCACAAAGGTCAACAATCGCCAGGGAAATTGTACCATGCTGGCGATAGGAATCACATTCCAAACGGGCATCGAGATGGGCAGCATCATGAACACCAATACCAGCGTCAGTATCTGGAAAAAGAGCAGATGCCGCCGCCGTTCGCGGTCGCGTATGCTCGGCAGCGCGAACCAGGAGAAGATGAACAATATAATCGGCACCACGCCGATTTGCAGCGGCGGCGTCTTGTAGTCAGGACCGACGTTCCATTCGGGGGAGAAGAGTTGATAGAACTGCACGAAGTTGTCGTGAAAGTCGTAATGCGCGCCCGTCCACTGGTCGAGACGCACATATTTGAATTCCAGCAGCGCGGGAATCCAGAATATCGCACTTAATCCTAATCCAATAGCCACCGCGCCCGCGACGGGCAGCAGTCTTTCGATTATGATCATCGCCGCGCCGCGCCAATCTTTCGATGTGCGGATTAAATCGGAGATTACAATCATCATCACGTACGCGGCGACGATTAGCGATAGCAAGAAGGTCAAGCTTTGGTGTGTAATCATCAACCCCGCGTAGGCGATGCCGGTCAGCGCGATGTGGCGAAAGCGCGGGCGCGTCGTCACCTCGTAAAATCCCCACAGCACCAACGGGAAAAAGATGAGTGCGACCGATTCCGCGAGCGAGGCGCGCACGTAGGCATCCGCCATGCGGTAGGGGAAGTAGACGTAAAGCACCCCCGCGATAAGCCCCGCCTGTTTGCCCATAATCCGCTTGGCGAACAGATACATCGTCACGCCCGATAGTAAGAATGTCAGCGCCCACACCATCTTGACCGCGGGGACGAACTCAAGGTTGCAGACTAGGTGAAAAAACTCGCCGATGTACGACGCGAGGGGACCGTAGATATTGAAAAAGGGATAGCCGTAGCCGAAGCAGAAATCGGGCGACCAGCGCGGCCACCAAACCCCATCCTGAATGGCGCGGTCGAACTCCACCAAGAAGTAGACGCTGTGCCGCGCGTCGTGCGCCCCCCACCAATAGCCATCCTGCCATATCGGGCGCGTCGCGACGCTGGCGAGCAAGAGCACCATGATGATGTACGGGTCTATCCGCCAAGTCTCCAGGCGGCGTTTCAAGGTTGTCAAAAACTGCATAAATCGCCTCCGTGTCAGTGAGTGAATTAGGACTTACGCAACTTCGGGGTATTTTTACCGCCGAGCACGCGGAGAGCGCAAAGTTCGGACTACAATTTGTACCTACTGAGAAAATATGACCCTAAATGACGGTATATGAACGCATATGCTGGAGGCAAAATTATTCCTTTAAGAAATCTCCGCGTCCTCGGCGCTCTCTGCGGTTAGTTATAGTGCGGTTTTGCGTAAGTCCTGTGAATGAAATACAGCGCATTGTACCTAAAAGTCAAGGCTTTGGCAATTGGCGCGGTGAATTGCATAAGTACTGGTTGATGTGCTAAAATCTTCCGATAAAGAGGAATTGATGACCAAAGAATACATCCTAAGCCTAGACCAAGGCACCCAGAGTGTGCGGGCGATGATATTTGACCTGCGCGGTAATTTGATAGATAGCAGCAGAGTACCATTGGAGCCGTATGTCTCCCCGCGCCCCGGCTTCGCGGAGCAAAATCCCGAATACTATTGGGAAAACCTCTGCCGCGCCTGTCAATCGCTGTGGCAGGAAACGCGCATTCCGCGTGAAGCTATCGCGGGCACGGTGTTGACGACACAGCGGGCGACGATGGTGAACGTAGATGAACGAGGCAACCCGCTGCGCCCCGCGATAGTCTGGCTCGATCAGCGGCGCACGGAGGGGTTAAAGCCGGTCGGTGGTTTTTGGGGCTTGGCGTTTAGGTTGACCAAGATGGCAGAGACGCTCGCCTATTTTCAGGCTGAGGCGGAGGTCAATTGGATAAAGACTTATCAGCCCGAGATTTGGGCGCGCACCTATCGCTATCTCTTCCTATCTGGCTATCTCACCTATCGCCTGACCGGACGTTTCGTCGACTCGGTCGGCTGTCAGGTCGGCTATATCCCATTCGA
>CAZSIG010000595.1:0-2916 GCA_964606195.1 uncultured Anaerolineales bacterium | reverse complement strand
GTTCGCCGAGTGAACTCGGCGCGGCTACCGGAAACATGCTGAAGCATGTTCGCGATAACGCGCTTCAGCGCGTTTCTCATAGCAGCCGTGAGTTCACTCACGGTTCACTCTACCATAATTGGAGGTTTCTGAATGGCAAAAAAAGTTATCGCAGTTGTTGCTATAATCTTACTCATATTCGCGGCGTTGTTCGCGGGGTGGTACGTTGGACAGGGCGGCGCGCCAGCACTGAACGCGGAGTTACAGACACGTATTCCGGTGCAAGTCATAGCTGCCGCGCCTTCTTCCATGCACAGCAAGCTGGAGGCTTCGGGCACGATTGAAGCGGAAGATGTGACCATCACCGCGATATTGGGCGGGCGCGTCCTAGATGTGCTAGTAGACGAGGGCGACGAGGTGGATAGCGGCGCGGTGTTGGTCAAACAAGACACCGCGAAGCTGAATGCCCAACGCAAGGAAGCGGAAGCCGCGATAGCCACCGCCAAAGCCAATCTGGCGAGCGTCAAGGCGGGAGCGCGTGAGGAAGATATCGCCGTCGCGGAGGCGCGCGTCGCGCAGGCGGAAGCTGCACACGAGATGGCAGAGCAAGGATGGCGTGACCTGGTCGCGGTGCGAGATAATCAATATGATTTGGAGTTGGAAATCGCTAATGTGGAGAGTCAGGTTGAGCAATTGACGCATCAAATCACGCAGACGAAGGCGCAAATCGCGGGGTTACACGTGGATTACGAACGCTATCGCGGTGATGGCTCGGCGCAGGGCAAGGCGTTGTTCGAATCGTATGGCAAGCAGATTCAGGCGATGCAGTATGCTATCTCGGTTACGTTGGTCAACATCGACGGCGCGCGACAGAGCCTGCGCGATTTGACTGACATTCGCGACAATCCGCTGAACCTGAACGCAAGTGTGAACGAAGCGCGCGGTAGGGCGGACGAGGCGGAAGCCGCGGTCGCGGTGGCGCGCGCGGCGTTGGCAGACTTGAAGGCGGGCGCGACGCCAGAGGCAATCGCGGTGGCAAAGGCACAGGTGCGCCGGGCGCAGGCGTCGTTGAAATCAATCGAGGCTTATGAGGATAAGATGACGCTGCGCGCCCCGATGGGGGGCATCGTGACGAGCCGCGCTATCGAACCGGGCGAAATGGCGCAAGCGGGCGCGCCGCTGTTGACCGTCGCGGATTTGGATAACGTGACGCTGACGGTGTACGTGCCGGAAGACCGCTATGGGCGGCTCAGGTTGGGACAGGATGTCGAAGTTACGGTTGATTCGTTCCCCGTCGAGACGTTTGAGGGCAAAATCACGCACATCGCGGACGAGGCGGAGTTCACACCGAAGAATGTGCAGACTCAAGAAGAACGAGTGAATACCGTCTTCGCGGTCGAAATCAAGCTCCCGAACGCTGAACACAAATTGAAGCCGGGAATGCCCGCCGACGCGGTGATGAGGTAATAAAATCGGTAAACCTCCCGCAGGTTAGGAAACCTGCGGGAGGTTTAGACAGCTCGCTAACGATGTGAGGATTATGGAACATGAATAAGAAATTTTTTGTTCGAATGATATTGTTATTAGCAATTATCGGCGCGGGATACGCGATTTGGCTGTATCAAGGTGACATATCCACGGCGCGGGCGCAAATCTCGCTGCCGATGGATATTTTACAGACTGAAGAAGAGGAATGGGGTATCTCCGTGTCGGGCATAATCGAGGCGAGCGAAGCGGAGGTCATCCCCGAAGTGGGAGGAACCGTCACATTGCTCTACGTCGATGAGGGGGATAAGGTCAAAGCAGGGCAGATGGTCGCGAAGTTGGATATCGCGCTAATCGAGGCGCAGATTGTGCAGGCAGAGGCGGCGGTCGCGGTGGCGGAGGCACAACTGGCACAGGTCAAAGCAGGAACACCGCAGACGAAAATCGCGCAGGCGGAAGCAGAGCTGGAACAGGCGCGCGTGAAACGTGACGTCGCGGAGCAGACGTGGCGCGACGCGGTGGTGTTGCGTGATAATCCGCAGGAGTTGAACATGCGTATCCATGAGATGCAGCATAAGTTACGCGCGGCGGAATTGCGCGTGGAACAGATGGGACTGATGGCTGCCGCCGCCGATGTGTTAGACCAGATGTTTTACCGCGTCTATGAGGACGCGAAAGAGGGCGTCACTTACGAGTTCAAGCATCCCTTCACGGGAGAGACGCTGGAATTTCATTTTGACGTGCCGTCGGAGAAGCTGAGTCAGCTTAATTTCGAGTGGGGCAGCTCGACGAGCCGCGCATGGGAGGCATGGGAGGTTTTGGAACAGGCTAAAGCCGCGCGGGATGGGTTACAGCGAAGTCTGGATAACCTGCTTAACAAGCGCGACAATCCCGTAGAATTAAACGCGGAGGTCAACGCGGCGCGAGTGCAATTGGACGTGATAGAAGCGGAGGTTAAGGCAGCGGAGGCGAAACTTGCGGCGTTGAAGGCGGGCGCGACGACAGAGCAAATCGCGGTCGCGGAGAGCAACGTGGCACAGGCAGAAGCCGCGGTCGCGCCGCTAGAGGTAGAGTTAGAGAAGATGACGCTGAAATCACCGCGCAGTGGCACGGTGGTCGAGCGAATGTTGCATAAAGGAGAATTAGCCGCGCCGGGCGCGCCGCTGTTACAAATCGCCGATTTGGATAATGTTGAATTGGTAGTTTATATTCCAGAGAGCAAAATCGGGCGCGTCAAATTGGGGCAAGAGGTCGAGGTGACGGTTGATTCGTACCCCGGGCGCGTTTTCATCGGTGAAGTGGTCTACATCTCACCGCGCGCGGAGTTTACACCCAAAAATGTGCAAACCAAAGAGGAACGCGTCAACACGGTGTTCGGCGTCAAGGTTAAAGTGCCGAACGAAGACCACGCGCTGAAAGCCGGAATGCCCGCCGACGCGGTGATTATGGAGT
>CAZSIG010000594.1:0-2917 GCA_964606195.1 uncultured Anaerolineales bacterium | reverse complement strand
CATCAGCCGCGGCGGTGATGGCGAGCGAGATACTACGCGCCGCGCTTAGGAATGATAATTAGATAACTTGCGTGTTTTGATTTGGCTCGCGTTAGGGAAAAGCGTTAAACGTCTCTACTGAAAAAAACTAACTTTTCAGCGGATTAAGCTTAAAATAGAACTTACGCAAGTCTAGGGCTTTCTCAAAGTACAAACCGCGCGGCAAAAACCTCCCGCAGGTTTGAATTTGCGGACAAAATGTATGGTTCTGTAGCCGTAACTGCGCTGAAGCAAAGTTCTTGTGGTTTAACCTGCGGGAGGTTTGGCGAGTTTGAGAAAGCCCCAAACCTGCCCTACCATGCAAACTCCCAAAAAGCTAAGGGTCAAAATGATAAACAACAATCGCGCAGATATGAATTTCGATAAAGCACGCCTGAAGGCATTTTTTCGCGAGATTAGCGCGCAGATCGGAAATAAATCGAACGACATGCTATCTTTCGACCTGGTGCGCCGGGAACTACGCGCCTACAACGAGCGCTATCTTGGCGTGCGCGCGGTGGAGATAGCCAAGATAGTCGGTAGTGTGGATCGCTATCGCGATTTCGACCGCGCTTTTCTGCCGAAACAGCAGCATACTAAAGAACGCTGGAAAAACATCGACCGCGCCTATTACGAAGGAGTGCACCTGCCAGCGGTACAGCTTTACAAGGTCGATGATATCTACTTCGTGAGCGACGGCAATCACCGCGTGTCGGTGGCGAAGGAACAGGGATTGGAATTCATCGACGCGGAGGTGATCGAGTGCGATACGCGCACGCCGATAACGGCGGACATGGATATTGAGGAGCTGATCCTGAAAGCCGCGTATACCGATTTTCTGGAATTCACGCGGTTGGACGTGTTGCGACCAGCGCAGCGAATTGACCTAAGCTCTCCCACAGGCTACGAAACGCTCAAGGAACACGTCGCCACGCTGCGTTATTTTCTGAGCCTAGGGCGCGGGGAAGAGGTTAGTTGGGACGAGACGGTCAGCAGTTGGTACGATCGCATCTACCTGCCCATCGTCAAAGTCATCGAAGAGCGTAAGGTTCTCGATAGCTTTCCCGGGCGTACGGCGGCAGATTTGTATTTGTGGGTCGTCGAACACCGGCACTATCTCAGTCAGCAGCGCGGCGATATTGGCGCGGTGGAAGCAGCCATAGACTTCGCGGCGCATTTCCGTCAACGTCCTTTGCCGAAAATACTTGCGGATGTGGGAACGCGATTGGTTAAATCGCTGGTGCGGATCGGGGAATCGGAGCGGGGTAGACCGCGTGAACTGCATTTGGATGGTTTGGATCATTCACTGGAGTTCAACTTTCATGATGGGGGCGAAGCGGTGAAAGAGCATATCGCGGTGCACCGTTACTATTTGGGTGTGGAACGACAGGCGGAGGTGAGTTGGGCGGAGGCGGTGCGTAGCTGGCATGATCATCTATATCTACCGGTTGTGAACATCATTCGCGACCGCGATATCTTGCGCCGTTTTCCAGACTGTACCGAAGCTGACCTCTATTTGTGGATCAGCGCGCACCGCAGCTATCTGCAAAAACTGCGCGAAGATGAAGATGTGGACGTGGAGACCGCAGCTACCGACTTCGCGGCGCAGTTTGGGGAGAAATCGCTATTGGAGACGGTAGGAGAAGCGGGGACGCGAGTGGCACAGGCTATTACGAAACCGCGTAGTTCGCAATAGATTTGTTCCTAAATAAGTTTCTTGGATGGCTAAGCAGTTTTTAGGGACGCGGATTAACGCGGATTTTCAGGATTTGCGCCCTTTATCCGCGTGAATCCGCGCAAATCCGCGTCCTATTTCTTGCACGGCTTATTTGGCTCTACGCGGATTCGTGGGGTAGGGCAGGTTTCCATACCTGCCGTTTTTTCCGATGATTTGGAGCGGCGGCTAAGAAAGCCGCCCTACGCGGGTATTTTGCACTTCGCGGCTGCTACCGTTTACCCCACGAATCTGCGTTGATCCACTTATTTTTCTGCTCGCTTTTGTACGTCGCGATTATGCCGCCCCACTAGTTGGGGCGGTTAGGCGCGTCAACCCCACCACACAACACTCCTCCGCGCTCCGTATAATCATCCCGCGCTCTCGCGCATACTCCAGCGCGGCGCGCGTGGGGTTGACGATGCGATTGACGCCTAGTCGAATAGCGAGCTTGTCCACCTCGCGGCGGTAATCTCCGTAGGGACGCATACAGCCCAGAATCAACGGCTTATCGGGAAAGGCGCGGCGCGCGTAGGTGATGAGCTTCGCCACTTCGGACAATGGCGGTGGTTCACGGTTGGCATACTGCGTCCCCGCGGTCGGAATGAGTACCAGCAGCACCAGCGCGTCTAGCCCCTCATTCTGGAGAATATCTATCGCCCGATATTCCCCGCTGATTATGCCGCCGCGCAAGCCGATGGTTAAATGAGGAAAGACCGCGGCATGGGCGCGCAGCACGCGATAGCTGGCGATGAAATCGTCCACTGTGCGCGGCATGTGATAGACCTCTCGAATCGTCGCGTCGTCGCCGATGAAATCGTAGGATATTAAATCGGTGTAAGGCGCGATTGTTGCCATATCCGCCGCGTCGATTAACCCGACGTGCCAAAGGAACTTCGCGGGAGGATTACATTCGCGTAGTTTGGCGATGGTATCGAGATGCGCGGTGACCGGGACGCGTCCCTGTGCGTCACAACCTCCGGAAATGAGGTAGCTCGGCGCGATCGGCAGCGTGTCACCGTCCAACTGCGCCGCGATTTCCGCAATCGGTGTCATCTGTCGCAGATATTTCTTGCCGCAGTGTGCACAGTTTAACGCGCACTGCGCGCCAGTCAGGCTGATGGTTTTCGTTTTTCTAGGGTAATCGCACCATAGTTCCATTGAGTTTGGTTGGAAATAAACTAA